>JBLILW010000010.1:0-22484 GCA_047638435.1 Urechidicola sp. | reverse complement strand
TAAATCGAGCACAGCCATATCGGGGGCAATTAGGGCTGTACCTTCTCCTGTCACACGGATAATCGGCTGAATTTCCTTACTATCAGCGGCCGCCACCGAACATAAAAATAGCGCAGCAAGAACTGTACAGACAACGCCTGTGCGCTGAAAATTTCTTCTCTGTGTCATCGGTTATATCTCCTGTTTTATAGTGTTCATACTTTGACTTTAAGATAAGACAGTTTGCCACGTTTCAGGTTCCTGTGTGAGCGGTCCTCATTTAATCATTGAATAAAGACCAGGCACAAAAACAATGTAGCGCGCTAAATTAATCGAGCGGATCGCAAGACGTTTTTTAGTCAAAAAAATGCCCCGTAAGTGCGGCACTTTATAATCAATGAATAAGACACCCTGTTTTTAGAAACTTCAAAACTAGATAAAAACCTTCGATGTCCACGAAGAAAAGCCCGACGACGAAAAAAGGTGAGTGAATTTAAAAAAATTAGCCTCTTCTAGTTACCCTGCGAACTGTTGTTCAAGTTCAAATTTAGCTATCCGATGGACGATGATTCGGCTATGTTATTTTTAGTTTTTAGTATTATGAGCGTTCTGTTAGGTCTGGGAAAACTTTTTACAGGCTCGGATATCACGCACTTACTGTTCACAGGCTTGCTTTATGTGATATGAAGTAACGACTAATGACTTAAACTGACTTTCATAGATTTACTCATATAACACCAGTGCTTTGGGTCAATGTTCAATTGTTGGAGGATTTCGGCGTGCCTCCTGGTATCGCATCTAGCTTATCGTCCCGTAATATTCTGCCAGTCCAATCTACCAGTTCTAGTTAATCGGTGAACCGAAACGAGAGGCCGTTTGGCATATCGCGTTTAGAGTTACCGGCTTTGGGATGCAGTCCATCAGCCTGTTGCAGTGGTTCATTCGGTTGCTCGGCCTTTGCTGTCTGTTCACAACGTCGTTTAATACTGGTGTGATCTGAATCAGTCAAGCTATCCGCTATTCCGGCTCGTATCGGGTTCAAGTCGACAGGCCGTTAGTGTTTTTTCATCGATCAACCCCTGGCTTAAAAAAACGGTCTTCCCAGAAGCGTCTGGTGCAATCATCTTCCTGATTCGCCAAACGGATATGCCCCGTTGATGATATTCATAAATCAACTGTGATATCCATCAAACGCTCACGCCAGAGCGCTATGGAGGCATCAAGGCTGGCTTGTTCTACCGCATTGAGCAACTCACCTTTGTCAAAGCGTTGGCTATAGGGTGTTCCACTAAACAACAGATGCCATCGTTCAACCATCTCCAGTGCGTCTCAGTTATCAGCCTTTGATTTGTCAATGAATAGAACCACGTGGTAGTAGATATGCATCACAGCAAAGCTACAAATGTCGATGGCAAAGAGTGACGATAAAATACGAATACGGTTCTCAGTCCACCGTCGGTGGTGGTTATTGACAGGGATGTCATGTATGCCTGTTTTGCAGAAGAAAAAACAGGTCATAGTTTTTACCGGAATGAGCAGCAATACCACACAGGTAACTGCGACGTACATTGTTGAAAAACGTGGTAATACTGCGTGCCTTCAATGGCGGCAAGTTGTTTTCTAGCTAGAGTCATCGTAATTTACTTTAACGATTGAGCTATATCCTTTCTTTCTTGATATTTGATGCTAAGAGGGCAAGGCTCTTGTGAATTGAAGGGTGCTTGTCTTTTATTTTTGTTTTGGGGCCTATTTCTTAACAGTTAGCTGCCAGCTGCTACTATAGTTATTATAAGAGGCTGTTAAGTTAATTTATCCCTACCACCATTGACAATTAGGATGCGAACAATAATCTATTAACATAGAGAATTATTGGATATTTTTGATTGAACACAGTTAAGTCGTTAAAAAATACTAGGTCAGAATTAAATTCTGAGTTTAAATTAGATCAGTTTGGAGATGTCGCTATGTATGCGGCAGACTGGCTTTGGGCGCTTGATAAAGATCTTAAATTTATCTATCTGTCCGAGAGTTTCGAGGAATTAATTGGATTAAAAGTATCTGATGTTCTTGGTAAAACACAAAATGAAGCATTCTCTAGTTTCATTGACGACACCAATAAATGGAAGTTCGATGATGTCGATTTACAACAACAACAACATCAACACTATTCATTAGTGTGGACACTCAATAAACCTGATAGCACAACACGAATACTACGCTCCCATGGCAAGCCTCAATTCGATGCAGACGGATTATTCAATGGATATCGAGGTGTTGGCAGTGATATTACTGAGTCAATTGAATTACTAGAAGCTCTGGCATCTAATGAGTCCCGTTTCAAAGACTTTGCTGATGTTGCTGCCGACTGGTTTTGCGAACTGGATGAACACTTATGTATCACTTATATGTCAGGTGAAATTCATCCTCCCTCTGGTCGAAAATCGAGTGACATGATCGGCATGTCCGCGGTAGATAGTTACGATGGACGCCTTGATAAAAAAAATAAGTGGGGTAAATATCTGTCCAAACTAGAGTCACACCAACCATTCAAACTTGAATACGAATGGCAACGTGATGACGGAGTCGTTGTTTATATAGAGAGTCAGGGTAAGCCATTTTTTGGCGAAAATAATCAGTTTAAAGGTTATCGCTGCTGTGGCACCAATATAACCGAAACTCGGCTAGCCGAACTAGCGTTACAGCAAAGTGAACAACGATTACGTGATTTTGCCGATACAGCTGCAGATTGGTTCTGGGAACAAGATAGTGATTTAAAATTTACTTATTTGTCTGCCGCTGCACCTGAATTTAAAGATTTTTCTGTTAATCACATTATTGGTAAGACTCGGCAGGAAGTCTTACCAGGGCAAGACTTCGATGTGCCAAAGTGGAGGGTTTTAATGGAAAAGCTGACGGCTCAATTGCCATTTGATGACTTCGAATTTCGATCTGTGAATCCTGATAATACGGAGATGTGGATTCGAATTAGTGGTAAGCCGTTTTTTGATCTCAACGACAAATTTTCTGGCTACCGTGGTTGTGGCAACGATATAACTCAATCATATCGTATGTCGGAACAACTGACTTATCAGGCCACTCACGATACTTTGACAGACTTGACGAATCGAGCTGAGTTCGAAGCTAGACTTGACCGAGTCATAAAACACAGTAAAAAACAGCACTCTAATCATGCACTTTGCTATATCGACCTGGATCAATTTAAGGTTGTTAACGATACTTGTGGTCATGCTGCTGGCGATGAGTTGTTGAGACAGGTCTCTAATATTCTAGAAGCGAAAGTAAGACAACGAGACACAGTAGCTCGACTTGGTGGAGATGAATTTGGATTGTTGTTAGAGCACTGTTCACTGGAACAGGGAATTCAAGTAGCTGAATCTGCGCGCAAAGCTATTGATAGTTATCGCTTTGGTTGGGGAGGCAATAGTTTCAAGCTTGGTGCTAGTATGGGGTTGATTCCTATTGATCAATTTAGTGGCAGCGTTGACTCAGTGATGCGAGAGGCGGATGCAACTTGTTACGAAGCCAAAGACGCTGGTCGAAACCGAATTCATATTTATAAAGTGGATAGTCCAAAATTGGCGCAACGCCATAAAGAAATGCAGCAAATTGTTGATATTAATCGGGCATTTGATGATCAACGATTTGTGTTATACCACCAAACAATTTACAACCTTCAAAAAAGCAATGACGACCAGCCTATGTTTAGTGAAGTGTTGGTTCGTATGTTGGATTCAGAAAATAATTTGGTGCTCCCCGGAGTATTTTTGCCCGCCGCCGAACGCTACAACTTAATTACTCGGCTTGATATATGGGTTGTTACAGCAGCGTTGGAGTGGTTACAAAAAGAAGTGTCCTCAGGGTTTGATATTTATTGCACAGTTAACCTTTCTGGTAGTTCGATTGCAGATAAAAATTTTTTGCGATCAGTATTAGAAAGATTAGATAGTAGTGATGTTGAGCCTCGGCGTATTTGCTTTGAAATTACAGAAACAGCCGCCATAGCCAATCTAACAAGAGCTACTCAATTTATCGACCAGTTAAAAGAACGAGGTTGCAGTTTTGCACTTGACGATTTTGGCAGTGGATTTTCATCCTTTGCATATTTGAAAACTCTGCCAGTTGATTATCTTAAAATCGATGGCTTCTTTGTTCGAGATATGTTGAAAGATCGTATCGATTTAGAAATGGTCAAATCAATTAATGATATTGGGCATGTTATGGGCAAAAAGACTATCGCTGAATTTGTCGAAGATCAGAAAACGTTCGAATTACTTCGAGAAATGGGCGTTGATTACGCACAGGGCTATGCAATATCTAAACCCATTCCTGTTGATAAAACTGGATAGGCTAAACTTTCAATCGTTCGCCCTTAGGGTCATAAAAAGTGTCAATGATGCAGTAGTTGGTTGCAAACCGAGTACGAGCAATTTCGATCTTAAAATTGGCACTCGCAAGCCTATTGGCATTAATAACAGAGCGGTTGATACAGTTTATTAACATCATCAATGAAGACATAGCCCTATTGCAAACTGGTAAGGCGATTGTAAAGTATGCTTTTGAGAAGGCCTTTTTCCACAGGCATAGCTCGCTTTAAAAGCACTCGTGGCTTATGTCGATTTGAATCTGATTAAATCCAGACAAACGGAAAGTCTGACTAACTAAGGTTACACCGGTATCAAACGACGTTGTAAACAGGCCCAAAAAGCGGTCCAACCTAATCACCCCTCCAACAATTGATCATAGATCTAAAAGGCTTGTGCTACCTCAGCTGAAGCTTTGAAAATCAGTTCAAGTCGCTAGTCGTTAAGTAATACCACACGAAGCAAGCCTGTCAACAATTTGGGTAACAGTTGGTGCATGATATTAGTGCTTGTGAAAAGTTTTTTACTTGAAAAAAATCGCTTAAAACAAAAATACCAAAATTAAGCTGGCCATATCATCGGCTGCCAGATTGCTATGCTTTGGCTTTTGTAAAAATGTCACAGGGTAACTCGAAAAGACCAATGTTGTTAAAATCCTTTCATTTTTTATCTAGTCTGATTTTGCTCAAGGACGTTAAGGATTCTGGGCCAGATTTAAGACTTCTAAAAAATGTCTTTATCATTACACATAGAGTCATATTCAGTTGATTCAACCTAAGTAAACATCTGTTTTTTTTAATGCCATTGACCAAATTTGGGAAGTGTCTTTTTTGCACCATGGAAAAGGGCCATAGTGTAAACTGTCTAGTATTATGAAATGTGTCAACTAGGCATTTAACTTGTTGGTACCCTGATTATTATCCAAGATTGTTACCTTTCGACAGCCAGCTATCAGAGTTGGTCCCATGGTAACTCCGTAACCACAGGTCTATTTCCTTTGCAGGTTTTGGTTTTGAAAAATAATAGCCCTGAAGTCGCTCGCACCTCAGACTTTTAAGCGCATCGACGTGATTTTGGGTTTCAACGCCTTCGGCGACGACTCGCAGGCCAAGATTATGACCTAGGTCGACGATTGACTTAACAATCAAAAGCTTGTTTTTATTATCCAGTTTTTTCACAAAAGACTGGTCAATTTTGACCTCTTTAACGGGGAGTTGATGGAGATAGGTTAACGAAGAATATCCGGTACCAAAATCATCGAGCGATAATTCAATACCTTCTGCATTTAAATTTCGCAATTGTTCCTCCACTCGAGGAGAATTGTTTATTAACAGATTTTCCGTTACTTCCAACACCAGAGCGCCCCTAGGTATGCTCCAGCTCTGCATAAGTTTTACGATCCACTCCGGCTCCAATACATGACTATCGATAAAGTCTTGAGGAGAGACATTGACCGATACGTTGGTTAACAGGCCCTCTTTAATCCAGCCCGCACATTGCTCGATAGCCTTTTCTATAACCCAATGAGTAATCAATGAAATCATATTGTTCTGTTCGGCAAAAGGGATAAAATCTTTCGGTGAAATCATTCCACGATCCGGATGACGCCATCGTACCAGTGCTTCGAGTGCAGGTGAGCATTGGTGATTTATGTCCACTTGAGGTTGATAGTGAATTTCCAGCTGGTTTTCTTTTACAGCGGTAATCAGATCAGCCCGCATATTTATGGCTAACTCGTTATTGGGATTAATAGATTCGTCGTAGACAGTATATGTTTTACGGGAACGTTTCGCTTCATACATTGCGATATCGGCCTTACCTAGCAAATCACTGAAAGTGTTTCCATGAATTGGATATTCTACAATTCCAAAGCTACCACCGATGGGTATCGAATGTTCTTCGAATTT
This sequence comes from Urechidicola sp., assembly GCA_047638435.1. Taxonomy (GTDB): domain Bacteria; phylum Pseudomonadota; class Gammaproteobacteria. The sequence goes on along the minus strand of JBLILW010000010.1, from coordinate 16,216 downwards.
AATCGGTAAATCAAAAGCTTCAATCAAATATTCTACTACCTGTGCCGCTTCTACCAGGGTAGTTTCATTCAAAATCAGACAAAATTCATCACCACCAATACGAGCCAGCGTGTCACTATCTCTCAAGCGCGCTGCCATCCTTTTTGAAGCTTCCTGCAACACTAGATCCCCAGCCCGATGTCCTAATCTATCGTTAATGGCTTTGAAACCATTTAAATCCAACATTAACAAAGCCAGATGTGAGTTAGCACGTTTGGCTAATGCAATATAGTGTTTGCCACGGTCCAGTAACAGTTTCCTGTTTGGCAGCCCTGTTAATGGATCGTGCAGGGAATCATAAATATGTTTTTGGCCAGCGTCAGCGAGCTGAGTGGTAAGCGCTTCTAGCTCAATATTTCGCTGAGTCAATAAAATATTATGTTGCCATAGTTGTTTAAAAATCATTACCTTGCCGATCAAAATCTCGTCATTAAATGGTTTGCATATATAATCGACACCTCCGGTTCGATAACCCTTGATTGAGAACGTCTCTTCCTTACTGATCGCAGTCAGAAAAATAATGGGGGTGTTTTCGGAGTTTTTATTCGACAATATTAAGTCAGCAGTTTCGAAGCCATCCATCTCCGGCATATTCACATCGAGTAGCACCAGGAAGAATTTATGATTCATTATTTGAACCAAAGCGTCTTGACCCGAATTCGCCTCTATAATTTCAATGTGCAGAGACACCAATACTCTGCGTAAGGCATACAGATTATTGGGCTTATCGTCGACAATCAGTACTTTTGGGAGCGATTCATTCATTTTACAAATCCAGTAGTAACAACTTTAATTCATTCAGCGAAAAGGTTTTATCTACCCCAACGGTTTCAATAGCCGCCCGAGGCATTGTTTCTACTTCGGCCTCGTCAGGGTCTTGCACCAAAGTCAGTCCGTTATGATTTTTAATATTGCAAAGTCCTTTGCTGCCGTCGCTACTGGCGCCGGTCAAAATAACACCAATTAATTTTTCGCGAAAAACGTCGGCCGCGCTGTTAAATAACACGTCGATCGACGGTCTTGAGTGATTGACCGAATCATCCACCGAAAGACTGAACGTTCTATCGTTCTCAACCAACAGATGGTAGCCCGGGGGAGCAAAATAAATATGACCTTCAGCTATCGGCATCGCCGGGCTCGCCCAGGATACTGGCAGCTGACAAATTTTTGAATAATAAGATGGCAAATAATCATTATTGTTAGCGCCTATATGTTGGACGATAGCCACCGGTATCTTGTAATCATCTGGCAATGCTGGCAATAACTTTGATAATGCTTGCATTCCACCTGCCGAGACACCGATGACGACCAGTTCATACATGGGCTAGCCGGCGATATATTCGTTCGGTGGGCTCAAAGCTTTCGTACTCATGATTACAATCTGAATAGCTCAACGATTCCTGGGTGCCTAAGACTAAAAAGCCACGGGGCACCAGGCTGTTGGAAAATAACTTTAATGATCGATTTTGAAGGTTACGATCAAAATAGATCATCACATTGCGACACATTACTAAATTCATTTCGGCAAAAACTCCATCGTTCATAAGATTATGATTGGCGAAGGTGATGCGATCACGTAAAGCCTTCACCATGCAGGCAGAGTCGTAACCTGTCCGGTAATAATCTGAAAATGAGGATTTTCCACCCGCTTCAATATAGTTATTGGTATAACCTTTCATCAAATTTATGGGAAAAATTCCTTTTTTAGCCGATGATAGAGACTTGTTATTGTAGTCCGTCGCATAAATTTGGCAGCGATCTAACAGGCCTTCTTCTTGAAGTAAAATTGCCATTGAATAAACCTCGGCTCCGGTGGCGCAACCAGCATGCCAGATATTGATTCGGGAATAGGTCCTTAATTTGGGAATAACGGTGTCGCGTATTTTTTTAAATACCCAGGGGTCACGGAACATTTCTGTGACCGTGACCGACATGTCGGTCAAAAAACTCTCAAAAAAGTCTTGATCATGCAAAGCCAACGGAATCATTTCGGATATTCGTTTTAGTCCAGTGATAGACAGACGTTGCGCGACACGGCGATTCAACGAAGCGCGCGCATAATTACGAAAGTCGTAACCCCAGCGCCTGAATATAGCCTCCAGAAACAAGTCGACCTCCAGTTCATTGATCGTGACCTTGTCCACGATCTAGTCGTTAAATTCAGTACGTTCAAACAACCATACGCGCAGCATTGCTTTCAGTTTATCGACATTGATTGGTTTGGTTAAATATTCAGATGCACCGGCATCGATACATAAGGCGCGGTCTTCTGGCATTGCCTTAGCAGTTAATGCAATTACCGGTAATTCAGCAAATTTTTTGATTCCTCGAATTTTCCGCATGGCTTCGTAGCCATCCATAACGGGCATCATGATATCCATCAATACCAGCTCTATGGTCGGACTTTCATTAAGTTTATTGAGCGCAACTTGACCGTTTTCGGCCATCAAAACATTAAGGCCCAGGTGCTGGAGTTCTCTCGACAGGACATAGACATTTCGCATATCGTCGTCAACTAAAAGAATCGTTCTGTCCCTAAACAAAATATCATCGTTGTGTAGCATTCTAACGGCCTGTTTCGTCTCACTTTGACCTTTTACCATGTCGCTGTGCAAAAACATTGCAACTTCATCAATCAAACGCTCGGGTGACTCGGCATCCTTGACAATAATACTGCTGGTAAATTCTGCGAGATGCACATTCTCTTCATCGGTCAACTCTCGCCCGGTATAGATGATAATCGGTGGAAACACTTTTTTGCTATTCTTGGTCACTTTTTGGAGGACATCAAATCCACTCATGTCAGGCAGGTTCAAGTCTAAAATGACGCAGTCAAACTGCGTCGACTTTATATGCCTGCAAGCATCTTTGCCATTAGCTGCAAATGTAAACTCGATGGTAGAACCGCGAAACAGCGAAGCGATCGCGCGTTGATTGTCGTGATCGTCTTCAACAACAAGAATATGGCGCATATTTTTCAATGATAGCTGGCCAATATCGCCAAGGGCTGATTCAATATCTTCTCGGGTAGCGGGTTTTTGCAGATAACCGGTGACGCCAGATGCGATCACTTCGCCTTTGCGATCATGACCAGAAATAACATGTATCGGAACACTTGCGGTCCTTGCCTGATACTTCAGTTGTTTAATTACCTGCAGGCCGTCGATATCGGGCAATCCCATATCGAGCAATATCCCACATAGCTGGAATTCCGTCGCCAAATACAATCCACTACGGCCATCGGCGGCGGCCAGGCATTTGTAGCCACTGGAACGTACTGTTTTCATCAACGCCTGAGCGAAGTCCCGGTCATCCTCGATAATCAGTATGTTTCGGTCGACTTCATCTATTTGATTTCGATCATCGAAGATATATTGGGTTGGTTGAAGTTCAATCTTCGAAGCTGCTAACTCAGCTTTTAGAAAGGGAGTTTGTTGCTGTCCTTCTGATTTAATTTGTTTTGGTTCATTGTCATCGGTTGCATTTAACGGCAAATAAAGGCTAAAACTGCTACCTTCATGCTCTTTACTCTCAACCAGAATCTCACCCCCCAGCAAATGTGTGAGCTCTCGCGATATCGCGAGGCCCAGACCGGTTCCACCATGGTTTCGACTAGTCGTACCGTCTACCTGTTGAAAGGCTTCGAATACAAGTTGAAGTTTATCCGCCGGAATACCCATGCCGGTGTCGATTACCGAAAATACCAACAGGTCTTTATTTTTTAGTTTATTTAAATTAGTGTCGGTGCTGGGGCTATGAGGCGATATCCGTAATATCACCTTGCCGGTCTCGGTAAATTTGAAAGCGTTGGAGAGAAAATTGTTCAATATTTGTTCCAGGCGTTGCTCATCTGTTTTGATCGATTCCGGTGCCGTATTGGAGATATCCACCTCGAATTTCAGATTCTTCGAAGTTGCAACTGGATCGAACAACCGGTGCAAACCTGCTCTAATAGATTCAAGTTCTACCGATTCATAATTAACCGACAACATGCCTGCCTCCACCTTCGACAAGTCCATGATGTCATTGATTAGGTTTAATAAATCCTGACCGCCTTCGTAGATAATTTTGGCATCTTCAATTTGTTCATCCTGCAAGTTGCCGAGGCGGTTGGACATCAAACTTTTTGACAGTAATAACATGCTGTTTAACGGGGTGCGAAGTTCGTGTGACATATTGGCCAGGAACTGTGATTTATAGGTGTTGATCACTTTAAGTTCATGGGCTTGTTCTTCAAGCTCGATCTGAACCTGCTTGAACAATACATTGCTCGCTTCGATTTCTTTTTTCTGCTTTTGCAGCGATTCGGTCTTTTCCTCCATCTCTTCATTTGAACTTCGCAATTCTTCCTGTTGAGTCTGCAATTCCTCAGATTGAGTCTGGGACTCTTCGAGAAGATTACTAACCCTTTCCTGATTTTGTCCGGCGCGCACAGCTATTGCGATGGCATCTGAAACCATTTCGACAAATTCTACCTGCAAGTCGGTGAATGGTTCGAAGGATCCGATTTCGATTGCACCGGTCACCCGGCCTTCGAGCTTTAGCGGCACTATCATCAAGTGACGCGGTACTGCCTCACCAAGGCCAGAATTGATCACGATATAGTCATCCGGCAACTCTGATACTATGATGGTATTGGCGTCCAGAATAGCCTGGCCTATTGTGCCTTCTCCAGATTCGATCGTTTTCGAGGCATGCTTGCGGTGGGAATAGGCGTAGCTACCAGTCTGGGTGTAGGCACCATCGTCATTGGCTAAATAAATAACACCGACCGAAGCACCCACATATTTTGCCAAACCGATGATTATACTGTTGCTCAGCTCACCTAATGCCCGACCCGCACCCATGACATCCGCCATCTCTGCCTGACCTGTTTTGGTCCACTGAGAACGGTCGTTTAGCTCAGCGGAACTCATGATTACGTTAAGCACATTGCGGATCATAAAAAAGGAAAAGATCGCGCCTAAAAGAGTACTCAGCGCCAATGTGGCGATAATCAGAAATAAATTCTCGTCGTACACTTGGTTACCCAAATCTTGATCAATGGCACTCGATAGTTCATTCTTGGTAACCAATTCGCTGATCAACACTTCGGCCTGATCCGATAATTTCCGACCTTGACCCGAGGCCAGATCGTATGCGAACTGATTGCCATTTTGCCTCGAAAGCACTAGGACCTGTTCATTAAGTGCCAGATATTTTAACAAGAATTGTTCAAAAAATATCAACCCGTCTAATTCATCGTCACTGGCCATAGTTTTGAAGCGGTTGAGCTTTGCTTGCAAGTCAATTTTGAAGGCCTCTATTGTGTCTGCAAAACCATCCATACCTACCTGCGTTTTTTCGAGGATTAGGCTTTTCTCAGCTCTGTGTATTGCTAACATGATCTGGATCATGCGCGAAGTGAGCAACCTGTGGTCATATGTCAGCACCAGTAGCTTTACGTTCTTGGTATTGAGTAGGATACTTTCCTTGACGATAATATCCAGTTGTAGTTCAGCTTCACCCGCCAATTGGCGCCCTTCACCTGTGGCCAGATCAAATGCGCGTCGGTTTCCATTCTCCCTAGAAAGTTTACGTACCTGACTGTTGTGTTCGCGATAAATTTTGTAAGCCGCTTTTGATTTTTGGAACGCATCAATATTTTCGTTGCCTGTTTCGAGTGCCTCCTGCAACTGAGCGAAGCGCCTATCGATTTCTGATTCTAGATCCGACATTACCTGTATGTAGATGTCCATTGCAGCCTGGGTTGGCGCCAGAATCAGGTTTTTTTCTGCGCGCTGATATTGCACTACATTGCGCAACAGTCGTGCAGACGACTTAATAATTAGGCCGAAGCGAGCCAGCTTGACCGGATCGTTAGCGATAGTGGCTTCCTGAAAACGATCTTCGTGAAAAGTACCAATTTTGATTAGTGATTCTTCAAGAATTTCGAAAGATTGTTGCGCGTCTCCAGTAGACAAGTCGAGTGCGCGAACATTGGAGTTAAGGAGGGTTAATCCTAGCACCCGATTGTAGACATCGGTCCAGCGCTCCCATTTACGGGAAAACTTGTCCAGATTAAAAGTACCTGCTTCTCCCGTCAGTTCTCTTAAAGAAGTTCGTTTGGTGAACAAATCATCCTGTAAGGCTTCAATTTTGTTCGCGTACTCACGCATCCCCTCGACGCTGGTTGATAGAATGATATTTCTTTCCGTCCGCAGTATCGACAACATACCGTTTTGAATCTGGGTGGCATAAATAGCCTTAAGTTGGGCCTCAGCCGCCTGCTTCTTGTGACTTTCTGCTATTCGGTCGTTTACCAACACAATATTACCTAGCGCTACTTCAGCTTTGTCGAAAGCTTTTCGCGCCGACGTCGCAGATAAATTTCTGGCTTGTGCATTTGAGTTCAATCGCGCATATTCACGAACCTTGTCGTTAACGGCCATGTACTCGGTTAGTTTTTGACGAAACTTGTCAATCGTGCCTCTGTTCTCCTGGCCTACTAGTGCTTGAAATAAATTTAAACGTTGAATTAAATTGCGATAAGTTTGTTCGATAAATGCTGCATATCCATCCATTTCAACTTGGGTTGGAGCGACAATAATATTTTGTTCCGCACGTGTGATCTTCAATAAATCTTGCTGAATCTTGTCTCCGAGCTGTACCTTATTAGCAGAAACATCGACAATATTGTTCAGGTTTTTCTTAAGAGCGTCTAATGCGTTAATACCCACCATTCCGACACTTAAAATAGCAATAATCAATGTGGCACTGATTAGCGCTAATTTAATACCAATACCTCGGGCAGATTCACTCATGATTTTATGATCCATTTATTATCATTAGTTGTTATCAACGTTCAAATATTTTTTCGACTTTAATCCAGAGCCATGTAACTAATGACCTAGTTGACAGCGAAATTGTTAGCATAGTCGTTATCATAGCCCCTACATGTTGTAAATCCTTTATGGCTTCTTTATCTTCAAAATGCATTTAAATTAGCTGCAACAGTTATCCATATTGTCTATCACAATGAATTTATTCATAGCAATTCTTAGGACTAACCTGTCAGCCCTCATGCAGAACGGATGGGCGTCCCGTCGCCTCATTTATGTCGGTAGCCATTGATTTTCACTTTCATATTCACGAGACACTATCATAGATATCCATCAAAATATATTAACATCAAATCCCCAGATGTTAAGTTCATCCGACCCTTTTTTACAAAAGGATACTGTGACACCAAGAGTAAGGAAAACATTTGTTTCTCTCGATGCTATCCCTTATTACCATTGAAACTCCCACTGTGTTCGCTTTGCATTCCACTGTGGTAAAGATGTAATAACCGGTCAATCCATTGGACTGTTTTTGATCCTCGACAATTGCTCCTGCATTGTTCTAATTAGTGACACCAATGTAACTATGCAAAACAGTCACACATGACATCCATGTCAATAAACATCGGTAATAATGGATAGAAGGGTGTCTCTAAAAATAGTGGTTTTTTCGTGACTGCTTTTTGCTCCTGCAAAAACAACATACTTGCCATCCATAGCAATAAGTGAAAAAAGCACCTCGCGGAGAACCGGAGAGTACAGAAGTGGACCCATCATTTAGACAATTATCTTTAAAACTCAATTGTCTTCTGTAAAACTAGTGTCGTTAAGGCAGGAGCAGCAGATGAGAAGAAAACGTAGAAACCATTCAATATTGCAGGAGTGCCTCATCACATAAAACGAAGAGGTAATCATAGAGAAGGCATCTTTTTAAAGACGAAGGTCACTAGAAAAAATCCATTCAGCCTTTTGCCTATTCATACTTTTCTTTAAAGGCGCCGTGAATCTGAGACTGAATTTGAATCTTATAATAAATGGACGTTTAATTTAATGTCTCATTGTTAGAAAAGGGATGCGAAAACTGCGAGCCTGCCGAGGGTCTCAGTGATATTTGAGCATTCTGATAGAGTCATCGTTGACGTTGCTCCTACTCGTGACAGCATTTATTTAAGTGTGTGGCGTTATGCCGTTTGCTCATCGGCAATATTTCGGATCTTGCTGATCATTGAGCGCAGGCCATTGCCGCGAGTTGGCGAGATATGGCGGAACAGATCAAGGCGTTCAAACAGTTCATCAATATTCATCGCTAGCAAATCCGTTGGTGTGCGGTGGTTAAGCGCCACCAAAATAATCGCAGCAAGGCCACGCACAATGATGGCGTCGGAATCGATCAATAGAAGCAGTTTGCCGCTGTCTTCATCGTAATAGTGAATTAGCCACACTTGGCTCTGGCAGCCATGGACGTAGTTTTTTTCTGTGCGCTCAGAATCTGGGAACGGCGGTAGCTGCTTACCTAGGTCAATAATAAAGGTATAGCGATCTTCCCAGTCGTCGAGAAATTCAAAAGCGTCATACACGTCTTCTAGCTTGGTGCTAGCACCCAGCGGATTGTTGGTAAAAACGTTTGCGCTGGTGTTCATTAAAGCATTCCCAGTTCCAACATGGCTTCATCGCTGAGCATATCTTTGTTCCAGAGTGGATCAAAGGTTATTTCTACAGTGACTTTGTCCACATTGGGTACGTGTTCTAGTTTGGTTTTCACATCAAGTGCAATTACGGGGCCCATCCCGCAGCCAGCGGCGGTAAGGGTCATAGTAATCTTGACGTGGTTGCCGAGTTCGGGATCTTTCTCAATGTTGCAGCTGTAAATTAGGCCCATTTCCACCACGCTGACCGGGATTTCTGGGTCATAGCAGTTGCCCAGCGCTTCCCACAGCTGATCTTTATTGACCGAGCCGTCTTCTGGGACTACAAAACTACTGACCACTGGCTCTCTTCCGAGGGCATCGGCGTCGTAGCCTTCAATGCGGGCCATGTTGCCGTTTACTGACACGGTATAAGTGCCGCCCAGTGACTGAGTAATGTTAACGAAGGTGTTCGCCGGAATCATGATTTCCGTTCCAGATGGCACCAGACGAGCTTCTACCTCGCGGTTGGTTAATACAGCTTCCCGTTCTTGCATTTGTTACTCCTTAGGTCACTGTAAAGCTTTCGCCACAGCCACATTCTGAAGTTGCGTTGGGATTGCGGTATTCAAAAATTGAGTTCACCCCTGCAGTGACATAATCGATTTCAATACCGTTTACCAGTGGCAGGTGTTCGTTTTTTACAAATACGTCTACGCCGTTGAGATGAAAAATTCGATCATCACTGCCGGATTCTTCCACCCACTGGGTTTCGTACTTAAAGCCGGAACAACCGCTTTCTCTAATCGCCAGACGGATCCCTAAGGCTTCCGGTTTTTTGTCCAACTGTTTGCGAACATGCTCGACCGCGTTGGGTGTCATGGTAACCGAAACAGTTACTGCAGCGGTTGGGTTGAATACTTGAACTGTCATGATTCGGCCTCCATTAGGCAAATAGTCGTTGTATTTTCTGAAGAGCTGTAAACAGCTGCTCCACTTCTTCTATCGTATTGTAGAACGCAAACGAAGCCCGAGCAGTACCGGGAAGTCCGTAAAGCTCCATAATTGGCATGGCACACAGATGGCCGGTGCGTATAGCAATACCTTGCTGATCCAGTAGGGTACCAATATCACTTGGGTGAAGCCCGTCAATTTTAAAGGACATCAGCGGCACTTTGTTAACCGCAGTGCCAATCACTGTCATGCCTGGCACACTTGCGACTAGTTCATTGGCGCGCTGCAGCAGTGCATTTTCGGCAGCTTCCATAGCGCTGCGGTCGAGAGTTGCCAGATAATCAATAGCTGCGTTAAGGCCCACGGCTTCGGCGATTGGCGGAGTGCCTGCTTCGAATTTGTAGGGCAGGGTGTTGTAGGTGGTGCCTGCAAAACTAACTCGTTCGATCATTTCGCCTCCGCCCTGCCAGGGTGGCATGGCTTCCAGCAGATCGGTTTTGCCATACAGTACACCAATGCCGGTGGGACCAAACAGCTTGTGGGCTGAGAATACGTAAAAGTCACAATCCAACGCCTGAACGTTAGGCTGGAAGTGCGGCACCGCTTGAGCGCCGTCGATCAGGGTGATCACCCCGTGCGCTTTGGCTTTAGCCACCATGTCGGCAACAGGGTTTATCGTACCTAAGACGTTGGAGACGTGGGCAATGGCTAGAATGCGGGTGCGCTCACCGAGTAGCGAGTGAAAAGATTCCATGTCCAGCTCACCTTCAGGGGTTACCTGAATAGGCACTACTTTGGCGCCGGTGCGCTCGGCCAGCATCTGCCAGGGCACAATATTGGCGTGATGCTCCATCTGGCTAACCAAAATTTCGTCACCTGGCTTGAGCTGTGGTGCGAGACCATTGGCGACCAAGTTGATGGCTTCGGTGGTACCGCGAGTCCAGATAATTTCCCTCGAACTAGGTGCGTTCAAAAACTGCTGGACCTTTATGCGTGCGCCTTCAAAAGCATCTGTGGCCCGATCACCCAGGGTATGGGCGCCACGATGTACATTGGAGTGCATTTCCCGATAGTAACGGTCCATGGCCTGCAAAACTGCCTCTGGGCGTTGCGACGAGGCGCCGTTGTCCATGTAAACCAAGGGTTTGCCATTAATCTGTTGCGACAGTATAGGAAAATCTTGGCGTATCGCGTGGACATCAAACAGCGGCTGGGTGGTTTGTGTTAAGAGTGCTGTGCTCATTCCAATTATAACTCCTGAAATACCTGGTCGAAAAACTGGTTCAGTCCGATATTCGCTGTTTCACGCACCAGCTCTATCGGTATTTGCTCGACCAGTTCATTGATAAAAGCCATGGTCAGTAGTACGTTGGCATCGTGACGGCTAAGCCCACGGGACACCAAATAGAATATGGATTTTTCATCAAGTTGGCCGATGGTCGCGCCGTGGGCACACTTGACGTCGTCTGCGTAAATTTCCAGCTCCGGCTTGGTGTCGATCTCAGCACCGTTGGTGAGCAGCAAATTTTTATTGCTCATGTTGGCGTTGGATTTCTGGGCATCCTGATGAATGTGTATACGGCCGTTAAAAACAGCGTGGGACTTGTCTGCCGCAATGTTGCGATAGGATTCCTCGCTGTTGCAGTTGGCCGCAACATGCTCGATGGTCGTGTGGTTATCGTAATGCTGGGTGCCTTGAGTCACCACCACTCCATTGAGTTTGCACTCGGCGCCTTCGCCTTCAAGGCGGACATGTAAATCGTGGCGGCGCAAGATGCCGCCAAAGCCCACACTGTGACTTTCAAAGCGCGAGCAGCGCTGTTGGCGCACACCGGTGGTGCCCATGTGTTGCACAGTCTGGCCTTCGGTGTTCAGGCGTATGCTGGTTACGTTGGCTTCATCGCCGAGACTGAATTCGGTCGTTGTGTTAACCATTACTGAGCATTCACCGCTGGATACATAATCTTCCACTAAGGTGAGCTGACTATTGTTACCCGCGGCCACCAGAATACAAGGGTAAGCAGAACCAATGTGGCTGGCTGTGGTGTGGTGAACCACAAATAGCGGTTGGTCTATGACAGTGCCGGATGTGAGTTGAATCAGCAGACCATCTTCAAAGCGTGCGCCGTTCAGTTGCGACAGGTTTACCGAGCCGGCTTTGGCTGGCTGATCACTAATGGATTTGCTCAGCTGCTCAGCGGCAAGGGCAGCGTCTTCGCTGTTGAGGTCGCTGAAGCGTTGAATGCTGAGGCCGTCCAGCGCTGGATAATTGCTGAGTTCGGGGCGTACAACGCCGTTCACCATAACCACGGTGTAGCCCGAAATGTCAACGGCAGAGCCGGCACTGGCTTTCAACGGTAGGCCGCTGGCCATGTCGTCTGTCAATTTCAGACGTTTGGCAGAGTACTTCCAGTTTTCGGTTCTGCGGGTTGGCATAATCAAGTTTGTCAGCGCGTGGGCTCTGTCAGATCGAAGTGTCAGCAGAGTTGCTGGCAAAGCCTGTCCCGCCGGTTGCAGGAAGGCGTTGGAAATAGTGGATGCAGATTTCATTACGCGACCTCCTGATTAATGGCTGGCAACAGCAACAGCGGCGTCTTTGATTCCGAGCCAGCCGTAACCTTTGGCTTCTAGCTCAAGGGCCAGCTCGCTACCGCCAGACTTGATTATTTTGCCCTCGGCTAATACGTGTACGTAATCAGGCACAATGTAGTCCAGCAAGCGCTGGTAGTGGGTGATCATTAGGATGGAGCGATCGGGCGCACGCAGCGCATTCACGCCGTCAGCAACAACTTTCAGGGCGTCGATATCGAGCCCTGAGTCGGTTTCGTCAAGAATGGTCAACTTCGGCTGCAACAGCAGAGCCTGCATTATTTCGTTGCGTTTCTTTTCGCCACCTGAGAAACCTTCGTTAACGCCGCGCTTTAGGAAGGCTGGGTCTAGGTCTACCTGTTTGGAGATTTCTTTAGCAAGCTTCATGAATTCAGCTGCGTTCATGTCGTCTTTGCCTTGGTGCTTGCGCATCGCGTTTACCGAAGTTCGCAAAAATTGTAGGTTGCTAACGCCGGGAATTTCAACTGGGTACTGGAACGCCAGAAATACGCCTTCGCGCGCGCGTTTTTCAGTAGCCAATTCCAACAGGTTGTTGCCGTTGAGGGTAACGTCGCCCTTGGTGACATTAAATGCTTCGTTACCTGCCAGCACCTGTGACAGAGTGCTTTTGCCAGAGCCGTTTGGACCCATAATGGCATGAACTTCGCCGGCTTTTATTTCCAGGTTGATGCCGTTTAGGATTTGCTTGTCCTCAACGGAGGCGTGTAGGTTTTTGATACTGAGCATTGGTAACTTCTCTCTTTTTATCTTTTGAATTTGGGTCAATTAAATTTTAGGGCTAAGGTAGTCTTGGCTGTGGAATATTTTAACCTACAGAGCCTTCCAGGCTAACTTCCAGTAGTTTGCCGGCTTCAACCGCAAACTCCATGGGCAGCTCTTTAAATACTTCTTTACAGAAGCCGTTGACGATCATGGACACGGCCTGTTCAGGTTCGATGCCGCGCTGGCGGCACAGGAACATTTGCTCGTCGCTGACTTTTGAAGTGGTCGCCTCATGTTCTACGATGGCGGACTTGTTCTTACTTTCTATGTAAGGAAAAGTGTGGGCGCCACAACGATCACCAATCAGTAAAGAATCGCACTGAGTGAAGTTTCGGGCGCCTTCGGCTTTTGAGTTGAACTTCACCAGGCCTCGGTAAGCGTTGGAGCTTCGACCTGCAGAAATGCCCTTGGATATTACCGTGCTGCGGGTGTTCTTGCCTAAATGAATCATTTTTGTGCCGGTGTCGGCTTGCTGGTAGTTATGGGTAAGCGCGACAGAATAGAATTCACCCACGCTGTTGTCACCGCGCAAGATGCAGCTGGGGTATTTCCAAGTTATGGCAGAGCCAGTTTCCACTTGAGTCCAGGACACTTTGGAGTTTTTGCCGTTGCAGGCGGCGCGCTTGGTAACGAAGTTATAGATGCCACCCTTGCCGTTTTCGTCGCCCGGGTACCAGTTTTGTACCGTTGAATATTTAATCTGGGCGTCGTCCAGAAGCACCAGCTCTACGACCGCAGCGTGGAGTTGGTTTTCATCCCGCATGGGCGCGGTGCAGCCTTCAAGGTAGCTGACATAGCTACCTGCGTCGGCGATGATCAGGGTGCGTTCAAATTGACCAGTGTTGGCGGCGTTGATGCGGAAGTAGGTGGACAATTCTAGCGGGCAGCGCACACCTTTGGGGATGTAAACAAAGGAGCCATCAGAAAACACCGCAGAATTCAGTGCGGCATAGTAGTTGTCATCGGCAGGCACCACACTGCCCAGATATTTCTTTACCAACTCCGGATGTTTTTGTAGCGCTTCGGAAATAGGGCAGAAGATAACGCCGGCTTTTTCTAATGGTTCTTTAAAAGTGGTGGCAACAGAGACGGAGTCGAATACCGCATCTACCGCAACGCCGGCTAGCTTGGCTCGTTCGTGTAGTGGAATACCCAGTTTTTCATATGTGCGCAATAGTTCCGGGTCGACTTCGTCTAGGCTCTGAGGCATATCTTCCGGGCGCTTAGGCGCAGAATAAAATGAAATATCATCGAATTTCACCTTAGGGTAGTGAACGTGGGCCCACTCAGGCTCGTCCATTTCCAACCAGCGACGGTAGGCTTTAAGGCGCCACTCAAGCATGAATTCAGGTTCTTGCTTGAGATCCGAAAGACGTCGAATTACGTCTTCATTGAGGCCAGGTTCAAAGGTGTCTGACTCGATCTCAGTCACAAAACCGTATTCGTAGTCTCGTTTGATGAGCTCTTTCACTTCTTGCTCTGTAGTTGCCATGATCGTTGCTCCGTACTCTCTAATCGTGGGCTGTGAAGCCCTTTAATTTACCAGCAACCGCGAAAGTCGTTGGGCTAATCTGTGTATTGACTGTGATTGTACAATACCTGACTAATTTAGTCAGGTATTAAATCAAGGAATAATTTTGACTCAAAACTTTGAAAGTCAGTTTAAATCACTAGATGGTACGTCGTATCACATAAAACAAGCTTGTGAACAAATAAGGGGAAGCAGTGGGTGTATCGCATTCGAGCTTGTGAAGAGTTTTTTCCTAACTAACAGAGCACTTTAAATAAAAAAGTACTAACAATAGTTTGGCTGAATTATCGTTCGTTGGGTTAATATTGTCTAAGCATTAGGTAAAAAAGTGGCAACATTTCTAGAAAGTGGCAATTTTTATAGCAGGAAACCTAATAATCCCCATCATTTTTTACTAATTTTTCTATTTCTTGGATGTTGGTTAAAAAGCTTCTGCTCATGTCAATATAGGCTTCAAATCGGTCCTTAATTTCACGTACGTATTTAACTGGTTCTCGACCGTTAACGTAACCGTATCTTGCCTTGCTGGAGTATTGTCGTTTAGACAATAACAACATTGCATTTTCGGTGTTTCCGAACCATTTTTTGTTATCAAGTCCAATCTGTTTGGTTAACCTTCTGGCGTCATGCACATGACCAAGCCCGGCATTATAGGCCGCCAGAGAAAACCAGAGCCGTTGACCTATAGGGAGTTCTGAATCAAATCGATCACGTAACCAGCTTAAATATTTAACGCCACCGTTAATATTACCGGCCGGATCTTTCATATTCTTGACTCCAACTGAGAGAGCAGTTCGAGGCATTAACTGCATAAGACCAGTAGCGCCTGCTGGAGACTTTGCTTTAGGGTCAAAGCCACTTTCCTGATACATTTGGGCGGTGATTAACCGCCAGTCAAAACCAAACTGATCAGAATATTTTCTGATCAGTTTGTCGTAAGGAGAAATCTGGCCTTCCAGCGTATCGACTATCCTTCCTTTCGCCAGTCGTTTGACGGAACGTTGGTTTTTAAAATATTTTGCATAGAGAACATTGTAATATTCACCTTTATATGTTTTCTTTATAAATTTATTTAAAGCCGTTTGTAGTTTTTTATTTTTCTTTTTTATTGCGATGGAATGTGCAGCCTCTGTTTCAAGTTTCAATGCCGAACGTACAGGCTGTGAATCGGCAAGTGCAATTTTAAGCAAGTGCTCATCAGCGAGTGTTGCATCGTAAGTTTTATCTCCTACCTGTTGAATCAATTGCTCGATTTCAATCGAGTCGTCGATTGATCGAATATTTAGATTTGCGCCTTTCTGCTGGAGTTTCGCAAGGCTTAAATTTTCACTGCTATTTAGACGCACGGCCAACACTTGACGATTCAAATCTTCGATGCTTTTGGTTTTATTATCTCGGTGCACGATAATATGACGTGATGCAAAATGATAAGGTTGAGTAAACTCAACACCCTGAGCTCGCCTAGAATCTAACGCCTCTAGAAAGCCCATGGCTAAATCGGCTTTTCCATCAAGCAACCAAGCATAGAAATCGTCATGGCTGGGTGGGACTATAACTTCTAGCCGAAGGTTATGAAAACGGGCAAATTCGCTAATGATTTCGTATTCAAAACCCATCAGCTCTCCGCGATATAGAAAATATGAGGCTGAATTATTACGTAACAGAACTCGTAATGTTTTCCGCTTTTTTATTCGATCAAAGTCACCGGAAAATATTTTTTCTCTTTCATCTACAGCATGTACAAGTTGTAGATATCGATTGATTTCAGAAACCAACTGTATAGCATTTTTACGGATACCCCAGCCTATGTTTCGCTGACTACTGAAATTAACGGCGACTTTAATATCATTGCGATAGCCCTCAAAAATTTCTAC
>JBLILW010000009.1:0-23812 GCA_047638435.1 Urechidicola sp. | reverse complement strand
TCACCACTGCGATGCCAAACCGCGAGGGTGACAGCCAATGAACGAGGCACTTTTATCACAGCCTTTTCTGTATAGCGCATCGGCTGTCGCGTTGTTTTGTATTGGTTTATACGGGTTGATAATTTCACCGCATATTATCCGCAAAATTCTGGCGATTAATATCATGGGTATCGGCATTTTCATGTTGTTAATTGCCGGTGCGGTCGATCAAGCAGGACCACCTGACCCCGTTCCCCATGCAATGGTGTTAACTGGCATCGTCGTCGCTATCGCCGGAACCGCGCTGGCGTTATCGCTGGTAGCCAGAATTCACGCCTTAAGCAGTGATACTCGAGTGCATAAAAGCGATGAGTAGCTTATTAAGTATGCAAACGCTTTTACCATTGCTGGTGGGTCTACCGTTAGTCGCAGCCATCTTGACCACGATATTGACGGGTCGACGTCTGTGCGCCTGGGTGAGTATCCTGTTTGCGCTGGCCCAACTGGGCGCAGCGATAACACTGGTGTCATGGCTGCGTGATAATGGGCTAAACATCGAAAGTCCAGACCCTATACGCTATGCCTTCGGAGGATGGGGTGCGCCATTGGGCATAGATCTCGTCGTCGATGGTTTTTCGGCATTAATGGTCGCACTCACCACTTTATTGGTGTTGATACTAAGTATCTATAGTTATTTTTACTTCACCGATGCGCACAAAGCGTCACGCTTCTGGCCCCTATGGTGGTTATTAGTCACAGGTCTCAATGCGCTTTTTCTGTCGGCGGATATGTTTAATATTTATGTGACGCTGGAAATCATCGGTCTCTCGGCAGTTGCGTTGGTGGCGCTACAGGGTAATCGAGACGCACTCACAGCAGCGCTGCGATATCTCCTAGTGGGTTTATCAGGATCGCTTTGTTACCTGCTGGGCGTGGCCTTATTGTATCGAAGCTACGGCACTCTGGACCTGACCCAATTAAGCGCAATAGTAGAACCCTCAGCTCTGACAGGGGTTTCGTTGGCACTAATCAGCGTGGGGCTGGTACTCAAAACCGCGCTATTTCCATTGCACTTCTGGTTGCCTTTGGCCCACGGTAGCGCGCCCGCACCGATTAGTGCGGCGCTTTCAGCGCTGGTGGTTAAGGCATCGTTTTACCTGCTGGCACGCTTCTGGCTGGATGTGCTAGAGCCAGCCACGACAGAAGCTGGTTTGCTTTTGTTGGGCGTTTTGGGTTCGATGGCTATTATCTGGGGTTCCGTGCAGGCCCTACGTGCACACCGGTTAAAATTGATTGTGGCGTATTCGACCGTCGCCCAGTTAGGTTATCTATTTTTACTTTTCCCTCTACAAATTGGTGCTAGCGCAGCCGTCGGTCAAAATGTCTCGTCGCTAAATGCGGTAGCTTATTTCATTTTGGCGCATGCCTGTGCGAAAGCCGCAATGTTCCTGGCTGCAGGCAATATTATGCTAAGTGAGGGGCATGATGATGTTAGGCGACTATCAGGGCTGGCAAGTCGAATGCCACTGAGCCTGTTTACCTTTGCAATAGCGGGTGCCAGTTTGATTGGTCTGCCGCCAAGTGCTGGTTTTATCGCCAAGTGGTTATTACTCAACGCCACCATCGACAGTGAACAGTGGTGGTGGTTGATCGTTATTCTGGCGGGTGGGCTACTAGCTGCAAGTTATCTATTCAGGGTGTTGAATATTGGATTCAGCAGTCCTGAGGATCATGATTCAGTCTTGCCATCAGAAAAACTGACGATGAAAAAATTGCACCCGGTCATGTCTTTATGCGGTTTTGCGTTGGCGATGATGGCGATATTTTTTGGGTTCAATGCACAGTGGATTATCGACCTGTTGAACTTGAATCCGTTATCAACCCTGTCATCTTTGGTCGATAACAGAGTAGCGCTATGAACTGGCAAAACACACTACCACTGCTGATTGTGCTCAGTGCGCTAATCCCTGGATTGATTATCTTCCTGATCGATGAGCAGCGTCGAGGCTTGCGCACACTGGTAAATTTTGGTGGGGCGGTTGTCTGCATCAGCATGATTGTGGCGCTTATCATCGGGGTTTATCAGGGTCAGGTTTTCGAAACCCGCCTTCCCTTACTGCCGAACATAGATCTGGTATTACACGCTG
This sequence comes from Urechidicola sp., assembly GCA_047638435.1. GTDB lineage: Bacteria > Pseudomonadota > Gammaproteobacteria. The sequence continues at coordinate 21,686 of JBLILW010000009.1, read as the reverse complement.
ATCCATTATCTTTACTGTTTGTTGGCCTGTCGGGAGTGCTTTGGTTTTTGACCACCATTTACGCGATTGGCTACCTCGAATATTCACCCAACCGTAGTCGTTTTTTTGGTTTTTTCAGTTTCTGTGTTAGCGCGACGATGGGTGTTGCGCTTGCGGGTAATCTGATTACATTCGTCATATTTTACGAATTGCTGACTTTAACTACCTATCCTTTAGTGGTGCACAAAGGCAATCCCGCTTCGATTAGGGCAGGACGAACTTACCTGATATATACCATGTTGGGTGGCGCTTTATTGCTGGCAGGCGTTGTCTGGCTAAAGGCCATGGCGGGTTCTCTGGATTTTACCGCGACTGGCATTCTAGCTGGAATGCCAGGGCTGGATCCGTTTCATCTGCAAATTATTTTTGTACTCTTGATCGCCGGCCTTGGTGTTAAAGCGGCTTTGGTGCCGTTTCACGGGTGGTTGCCGGTTGCGATGGCCGCGCCCGCACCCGTGAGCGCTCTGCTGCATGCGGTCGCGGTGGTTAAGGCAGGGGCATTTGGCATAGTACGCGTGGTCTACGACGTTTATGGTATTGAGTTTGCGCATGACCTAGGCTTGACTATGTTACTCGCTGCTCTGGCTTCATTTACCATCATTTATGGTTCAACCTGTGCCATATTCCAGGACGACCTGAAAAAACGGCTGGCCTATTCCACCATTAGCCAGGTCTCATATATTGCTTTGGGGACTGCGATCGCAGGTCCAATTGCGACTATTGGCGGCATCGCACACCTGGTTCATCAGGGCTTAATGAAGATTACGATGTTCTTTTGCGCAGGCAATTTGGCGGAGACACTGGGCATTCATAAAGTCAGTCAAATGGATGGTGTCGGGCGGCGAATGCCGTTGACTATGGGCGCATTCAGTCTCGCGGCTTTAGGTATGATCGGTGTGCCTCCGGCGGCCGGTTTTGTCTCGAAATGGTATTTGGGTGTCGGCGCATTAGAAGTTCAGGCGTATTGGGTGATTGGCGTATTAGCGCTAAGCAGTTTGTTAAATGCGGTTTACTTTTTACCCGTGCTTTACGCGGTCTGGTTTAAACCACAATCGGGCGATTGGCCAACCGAGCGTAAGTTTGGTCGAGCCGAGACACATTGGATGTTGCTGTTGCCGCCGGTGATCACCGCTGTTCTGGCACTTGGTGCGGGGCTATTCGCAGGCGCGGCCTTAAGCCCACTGACTTGGGTTGAATTGATTGCCGCCCGCGAGTATGGCAAAGAGGTTGTACAGACAGTGCAAGTATCCCTGTTACCAACCCCCAAACTTTGGTGGATTATTGTTATTCCACTATTAGCGGCGTTTAGCCTGGCGAATAAATTTCTGCAAAAACAGTGCCTTTGGTTAATGCCTTTGGCCGCATTACCCGCGCTGGTTGTTGCTTTGATATCACCAGACGGCGACAACAGCCTGCCCTGGTTATTTTTTGGCAGTATTATCGGATTGGACGCCACCTCTCAGGTGTTTTTATTGCTGGCTGCGCTGTTATGGTTTCTGGCAGGTTTGTATGCACGCGATTATCTGCGTAACGATCCCAACAGTTTTCGCTTTACGCTGTTTTTTCTGCTGACAATGAGCGGCAACTTCGGTTTGATTCTGGCGCAGGACATGTTTGGGTTTATTACTTTTTTCACCCTGATGAGTTTCGCCGCCTACGGTTTAGTCATACACAGCGGCAGCGACGAAGCACGGCGCGCAGCCAAGACTTACATACAATGGGTAGTTATAGGTGAAGTGCTGCTATTTGCGGCACTCACCGGATTATCGTTCAGTGGTGGTGGTAGCAATCTACGCGAGCTTGATCTGGCATCTCAACCCTATTGGGTTAGTTGCCTGTTGCTTGCCGGGTTTGGCATTAAGGCCGGTTTGTTTTCGGTACACGTCTGGTTACCGCGCGCACATCCAGTAGCACCAATCCCGGCGAGTGCACTGCTCAGTGGCATCATGGTCAAGGCTGGGCTGCTAGGCTGGATTAAATTTCTACCTCTGGGAATGATCGCGCTCGATGGTGCCGGTGAGGCGATGATCCTACTGGGTTTAGGTGGTGCATTTCTGGCTGTCGTCGCAGGTCTTTTGCAACACAATCCGAAAACGTTATTAGCCTATTCGACCTTAAGTCAAATGGGTATTATTAGCGCGGGTGTTGGTATTGGCTTGCTGGACCCTGCGCTATGGCCAGCCCTGTTGCCGGCATTATTAGTCTATGCATTTCATCATGGCCTTGCTAAAGCGGCCCTTTTTATGAGTGTTGGTTTCACCACGGTGCTCAAAGAGTCGCCCTATCGAAAACTAGTCTGGGCGGGTATTTGGATACCCGCACTGGCACTAGCCGGGTTACCTTTTAGCAGTGGTGCCATTGCAAAAACAGCGTATAAGCAGTCGGTCGTTGATTACCCCTTATTGACAACCCTGCTAGCTTTGACAGCGATTGGTACGACTTGCCTGGTACTGCGGTTTTTGAAATTGATGCAGAACAGCGCAGCAGCTTCGAAAAGCACAGAGGCACCCGGTGTGCTGCAATTCGTAGCATTTGCATTGTTATTTACACTGGTGGTCGGCGCAGTCTATTTTCTGCCCATATCGAAGGCATATATTAGCGAAGTATTCACGCTCGGCGCGATGTGGAGTTCTCTCTGGCCAGTATTAGCCGGGGTGACTTTATATTGGCTGACTCAGCGTTTTGTGTCTGGGCTTAAACCGTTGCCAGCAGGTGATATTGGCCTGGTGTATGAATGGTTTTTTAATGGCCTGAAACATTTGGCAATTAGTACTGGGGCCAAAGTGAAACGGTCAGCACAATCGATCAACCTTTTTTCTTCCAGGGAAAGTTGGATTAACAAAGACTCTGCTTTGACACCATGGCCCGCAATTTATGCTAGCGCCACGCAACCTGGCATCGTATTTATTGCCGTATTGTGCGCAGTTATCGTCGCGCTTGGACTGCAATTTGTATTGGCAGTGTGAAAAAACTCAACCGATAAACTAAGAGGAAAAATCTAATGAAACGTTTTAAAAACATTCTGACCATAGTGGGTAGCGATTCCGACCCGAATACAAACCGAGCTGTAGTAAGAGCCAGTGCACTCTCACAACAGAATAACGGGAAACTGACCTTGATGGACATTATTGACCCGCCGCACAACACCCGTCGCGAATTAAACGGCATCATCAAAGCTGAGGAAATCATCGACATACTGGTTAGTGAAAGACAAAAAGAACTTGAACTTGTTGCTGAGAAGCTCAGGGGAAATGGCATTGACGTTAGCGTCAAAGTGGTCTCTGGGCGAGACTTCATTGAAATTGTTCGCCAGGTTTTGATCGGCAGACACGATTTACTAATAAAGGTCGCTAACCGGCATACCGGTAGTTTTGATAGTTGCGATTTTCACATTATGCGCAAATGCCCTCAACCGGTTTGGCTTATAAAGCCTGATCGCGACGTTGAGTGCCGTAGCGTACTCGCTGCTGTCGATCTGTCGTTGGAAGAGAGTGCGGAAGGCAGGGCTTTGAATACCTATATTATGGATCTGGCGACTTCACTGTCCTGCTTGCATAACAGTGATTTGCATATACTGTCTTGCTGGACGTTATATGGCGAAAACGCCTTACGTCACAGCGGATTTTTGAAAATTGCAGACGATAGTCTCGAAGAGATGTTGCAGCAGGAAGAACGCGTCAATCGAACAATGCTGGATAACCTGATCGAGCGATATCAAAACCCTAGAACCACAGCTCATTTAATCAAAGGAGAGCCAAAAGTATGTATACCTGCATTTGTCGAGGCCAATGATATTGACGTTGTCGTGATGGGATCCGTTGGCCGTAGTGGCATACCCGGCCTGTTGATCGGTAATACGGCAGAAACTGTACTTCAGTTAATCGATTCCTCTGTTATTACCTTAAAACCGGCCGGTTTTGAGAGCCCCATAAAATAGATAAATAGGGTCATCTCTCTGTTAACGGTTATTTTAATTTTGAAAATAGCGAACAGAGTGCGTTTCAGAGCATTGAACTCTAAGCAAAATTTTTGAGCCGGATACTTAAAGGAAAGACTTGGTAGATGTCGAGGAATCTGTCAATGCTATCAAGTCTTATGTTAAACCTGAGTGATTGCCTGAGGCTAAAAAAATGGCAATTTTTGTTCGCTTCAGCGTTGCAAAAATATTTTACAACCCAGTGCAACTTGCCGTGTCTTTATTTAACAAGTTCGGTTAAAAAAAGGTTCCTAGATCACCCACGAATGATAAAGACCAATCCCTACAATAACATTGAAGGGGAAAGTGATGCCAAGCGAACACAACATTGCCAAACCAATATCTGCATCCGGAATACTACTCTTAATCGCAACTGGCGCAGCAATGTATGACGCGCTGGCGGTCAAACTGGCTAGAATGACTGTCGACCCAGTATCAAGATCCAACGCGTAACCCAAACCAATACCAAACCAAGCAAGAGCAGGTGGCGCCAAAAGTGCAAAAATAATGACTCGCCAATGCTTCCATGGAAAGGGACGAAGGGTTTCTGCAGCAGTGAGTCCCATTTCCAGTAAGAATAAAGCCAGTACACCCTTAAACGCACCGGTAAATAAATTGGTTACGGGTGAAGCATTCTGGGGACCATACATCATGCCAATGATGACCCCACCTAACAATAAGATAACGCCACGATTGGTAAATGATTCATGCAATAGATTTTGGGTTGAAATCTTTACACTACGTCTATTAAAACGACGGTAAAGTAAAAGACCAACAATAATTGCCGGCAGCTCCAACAACACTAAATATATCGTCGACTCGGGAGCGCTGATTAATTGGTTGGCTTCCACATATGCCAAAGCAACAGCAAAGGTACCCGCACTAACAGAGCCATAATGGGCAGCGATACTGCTACTATCCGTCACCGATAAACCAATCGCATATCGTAATACTGGAAAAATGGCTAAAGGAATAATTATCCCCAGAGACATAATAAAAAACAGTTCAGCAATAAGTCCAGTATTGATATTGCCATGAAGTGCCATACCGCCCTTCAAGCCAATGGTGAGCATCAACAACAGGCTTAAAACATCATAAGCAGCTTTAGGAATCTCCAGGTCTGACCGGACCAAACCGGCAACCACACCAAGAATGAAAAACATAACGACTATATCGGGCATGCCATATCCATACTGTAAATGAAGTACGTTAAGTTTAACCCGCTAAACAATATAGAAAAACACAAAATTGTAGAGACTTTAATTTAACAATTGGATACAGGGCGATATTACGAATATTTAAATTGGCAGCTCCAACAAGTAGACGTAATCAGGTGGTTCGATTTTATCGAATATCCACTAAGGTTGGGTCGGTTTTACTATAGTGTGGATGGGCACAAAAATGCTCTTTCTTAATTGTATGAAAATAATACACAGGCTCTGGTTTATCATTGGATTGCAAACTGTACTAACTATTACGACAGCCTTTGTTAACTAGACTAGCGACTTGGTTATTGAGTCCTCAATCAAAGTAATTTTTCTGGCTTCTCACTTCAGTTCGAAAATCACGATGAATTAAGGCATTTATTTCGAATTTACTTATTTTTATAGAAATCTATTATGCACTAACAAATCGAGTAGAAATAACTTCCTAGATAACTATGCAAAAGGAATTTTTTTGCATCACTTTTTTCGAAAAATACAAAGGAGAAACCACTATGGCAGATTTAACTACTCACGAAGAATTGAAAGACAAAATTCTGATATTGGCTAACATTGACGAATCACCAGCCCCATTTGTAAGCTGTTATCTTAATCTTGAAGATGGAGAACAGAGTGCGATGCTGGCCATCGAGCTCAGAGCAAAGCATATTCGCCGGATACTAAAAGGAAGAGACTTAATAGATTTCGAGGAATCTGTCGGTGCTATCAAATCTTATGTTAAACGTGAGTTACTACCTGAGGCTAAAGGTTTGGCATATTTTGTCCGTTCCAGCTTTGATAAAGAGTTTTATATGCCACTGCAATTTGCCGTGCCCTTACCCAACACATTAAGAGTCTATCCCACACCGAACATATACAATCTTATTGAACTAAAAGACACTTATGAGCGATACCTAGTAATGATCGCAACGACTGAGTGGGTACGTATTATTGAAGTCAACTTGGGTGCTGCAACTGTTCAGACTTGGTCTGAACATCCTGGGCGTCGTGACCGCGTTGGTGAGGGGTGGAGTGAGACACAATATCAACTGTTTCGAAATCATCGCGAAAACCAGTTCCTTCAAGAAAAAATAGCGACACTGGAAAAGCTGATGCACAATGGCGATCATAGTCACCTTATTATAGCGGGCGATCCGCAGATCACTGCCCGTATACGTGAAGCATTGACACCCCATCTAAACTCTAAACTGATGGATATAATTCCTGCGAGCCACAGAGATGCAGAAACCGATATTGTTACAGCCACTTTAAGCATCTTTGTCGAGAAGGAAGAACATGATTCTCAATCAATTGCAGATCGGTTGATACAGGCGGTACGTACTCAGGGTCCGGCAGTCGTCGGTGCAAAAGACAGCCTGCATAACCTGCAACAGGGCAAAGTAGATACCCTAGTTATGTTGCATGATTATAATCCGGATCCTGGATGGATTTGCTCAACCTGCAATGAAATGGGTGAAGCGACACCTGAAACCGACATTTGCCCGCATTGCAATTCCAGCACCGTACGTCCCACTGACCTTCGTGAGGAACTGGTGCGTCAGGCAGGAAAAGTAGATTGCCCAGTTGAAGTGGTCGAGTCTTCTGATGTACTTATGGAGCTTGGAGGCGTCGGCTGCCTACTGCGTTTTAGGGCAGATTTATGACACTATTCAAATTAGCTTTTGCCAGATTAGAGCTAAAGTCAAGGTTAATTGAGTACGATACACAGCCTGAACCGTTCCACATAACTCGAAAACATTAAAGAAATGAGTATCCTGTCAGGCCCTTGAAACAGTTTGTTAATCACTAAAGTTATTTAGAATCAATATCCAAAGTCGACAGCCGGTGTTGTTTAGATCGATATAATGCGCGCTGACGAATGAGCTTTAAATCAACTATTGGAAACGGGTAATCAATACCAAGGGTAACGACAGCTTCATTTAATACAGCTTCATTCGCTAATCAGGGGCTATGAAGAAAATTTTTTGATATTCGCGCTAGCTTGGGGCAGTAGCGAAACAAATAATTCCCGTCAGAGTCAAATTTTTCATCCTGCAATACTGGATTGAATATTCGAAAGTTAAGGTGTCGCATCGGCACTACAACTAGCACGTCATTGGCAGCTGGTGCTATTGCTGGCTGAGTCGGCATCGAAAAGACAGTCCCAAAACCAATGTGCGTCTTCTCGCCAGTCAAACAATAAATTCTTGACCAAAAATGAAGCGACCATCATGCTCACGCGATTGTGCATGGTGCCTGTTTGCCAAAGCTCTCGCATACCAGCATCAATAATTGGAATGCCAGTTTTCTGTCGGTATCAGGTTAAGGCAGCCGTTTTTGTAATAGGGCGTAAATACCTTATTAATGCGACTTGTCTTTTTTCAAAATTGTCCATGGCTACCATAAAAACGATGCGTTAAAGTTTTCAGTCTATTTCTTTTGATTTGAGAAGAGTTTTTGATAGCCGCATCACGCTGTATTCGCCAAGGCTCGTAGCATCGATTCCAGCTAACAGAATGTATATTCGGTGTATCGGCGAGTGCATCAGTGAGTTGATTTCTTTGGGTCAAGATCTCTGGTTAGTCATAGCCAGCCGTTCCTTCTATAACTTCTTCAAAGTAAAGCCTGGAGAGACTGCGGGAAAACTAATTTATGACTTAGGTAATAATCAGTGGGATATCCCCAAGTTGCGGGAGTTGCTGGAAAATATCTCCCTGAACAGACCTCCTTTGACAACTTTGAGGTTGAACACGAATTTGCCACTATCGGCAAACGCACCATGCTGTTGAATGCCCGCCAAATTAAACAAAGGGAGGGCAAGAGGCAAATTATTTTGCTGGCTATCGAGGGCATCACTGAGAGCCAGCAAACAGTAGACAAAACACAAGAACTCCTGCAACAAAACCTTGAACTGACCCCGCGCATGTTCGATGTACGAGAGCAAAGAGCGCCCCCGCCTTGCGCGAGAACTTGATGATGAATTTGACCAGTGGATAACGGGCATTAGCTTGCATGCTCATGTTATTAAGCGCAAAAGTAGTCAGTGCGAAATAGGTTTCACTTAAAACATCGACATCATTGAAGAGATAGCGTTACAAATGCATCAGGGTGTCCGCGACATGATTAATTGGTTAAGACCTGTCGCGCTGGATGATCTCCATGACAGCGTAAATGTAACCATTTAGCGAATTATTCAGGAAAGCCTGACCAATGCGGCAAAGTATGCCGCTGCCGTCAATGTACCAATCCTATTGCATTATGATGTATCTAAAACAGAGGGCTACCTAGAAGAAGATGTTGACTTCCTGTTTTTGAACATAGAAGATAGAGTTAAGGCATGGACCTCTTTAAGTCAGTGAAAGGCTTTAGATTGGCCGATATGCGTGAGTGTATATTGGCAGCCGGAGGTGAGTTTATGTAAAAAAGCGCGCCAGAGAGGCACTTACCTATTGAAGTGCAGCTTCTGGTAGCTTCTTCAGGGAAGAAATAAAAATAATGAGCCAGGAAGATTTAATTACAGTTATGTTAGTGGATGACCATGATTTGGTACGAGTAGGCTATCGCATGTTACTGGAAAGCTATCCGCGCATGACTGTTGTAGCTGAAGCCGATGATGGAGAAAGCGCTTGCTTTCAATATGGTAACGTTAATCCCGATGTCGTAGTGCTTGATCTTAGCATGCCAGGCATTGGCGGCATGGAGACAATCCGTCGGCTCCGTGCAATTGATTCAGCAACAAAAATATTAGTGTTCTCTATGCATGACAGTAAGCTTATAGTGGGTCGTGCGATTGATGCTGGTGCATCGGGATATCTGGTGAAAGGTAGCACTGCAGAAAAAATGGTCGCTGCCATTCGTCAGGTTTCTGCTGGCAATACTTATCTAAATCGTGATTTACCTTCAGATACTGGGTAAACGCCATAACCTGATAACAACCCAATTCACTGGGTCAAATTCAAAACATCTTAAGGCAACAGCTAGATTGAAATCCGCCGTTATTCACCAAGAAGTAATGTGGAAAGAATACCTCCTCGAACATTACCTATTCGAATAGTGCTATCAGCACAAAGGTCCGTTATCTTTTGGCCATAGCTTTGGGTAGATAAGGTCGAGCTTACAGTCAAACACGATGGCTCGAATTAATAAGGCTAACGCATCCTGCCCAGATGTCTAATCGACAGCCGACCTTAACTGACAAGTGTCAGGCAACAGCTTCAAATGCATATGTCAGATTAACATTTTAAATTAAGAAGGGAGATTGACGCCATGCGCTTACTGGTTTTTCAGCATATCGATTGTGAGCACCCCGGTTCATTGCGCCGTTTTCTCGAAAAAGAGTGTGTCTTGTGGGACGCTGTCAATCTGGATCAGGGAGAAACGATTCCTGATTTTGATGATTATGATGCGCTCTGGGTTATGGGTGGGCCAATGGATGTTTGGGATATTGAAGAACATCCCTGGCTAGTGGCCGAAAAAGCTGCGATTCGACGATGGGTGGGAGAACTAAAGAAGCCTTATCTTGGTTTATGTCTTGGGCACCAATTGTTAGCCGATGCAATGGGCGGTACCTGTGGGCCTCAGCGACCAGCTGAAATTGGCATTATGGAAGTCGAACTCACGGAGGCGGGTCAACGCGACCCACTTTTCGAAGGCATAACTCCACGTCAAAAATGTTTGCAATGGCATTCTGTGCGAGTCGCACAGGAGCCAGAAAACACAACAATATTGGCCAGCTCTGAACATTGTCGAGTCCAGGCCATGCGGGTTGGTGATAATGCTTGGTCAATGCAATATCATGTCGAAGTAGAGGAGGACACTGTCGACAACTGGGGCGCAGTACCGGCCTATCGTGACGCATTGATGAGCACCTTAGGCGAGCAGGGTTTGGATAGGATGAACGCTGACGCCGATGAAAATATGGAAAACTTCCTGTCATGTGCTGAGTCTATATACCGAAATTTTATGAAAACGATTAGATTTGATAACAAAATGGTCTCAGTTTGAAACATGAAATGAATAAAATGAATGCAGAAATAAAGATCGCAGTGCTTGATTCGGTACCAAGAAAATACTGGGCAGATGACGGTGGCATAACAGATGCTCAGAAATTCATTGAGCTTTTGGCGCCAGAGAATCCCTTAGCTTGTTTTTCAACCTACTATGTTGCAGAGCATCAATTTCCTGAGTCGGTGGATGACTATGATGTTTTTATGTTGACCGGCAGCCCTGCTAGCGTGTCGGATGACTTCGAATGGATACAGCGCTTATCAAAATTTATTATTGAGGCTAATCACATAAGCAAGCGCATAATAGGAACTTGCTTTGCGCACCAGCTGATAGCTAAAACTTTTGGTGGAGCGGTATCAAACAATGAAAATGGCTGGATGATTGGCAACTACAACCTCCGTATTCAACCCGGAACAAACTACGCATGGATGGAACCGAAGGCAAATGATACCAGCCTCTATCACTTCAATCAGGAGCGAGTGACCCGATTGCCCGACAGGGCAAAGGCCTTTGCTCACAGCGAAGTCTATCCCAACTTCGGCTATACCATTGGTGACAACATATTATGTATGCAGGGCCATCCAGAACAGCCCGAACGTGCCATGAATAACTTCATTGCAGCGACGCCTTTGTCCAAAAAAGATTTAGCTAAGGCGAAACGACAGCTCCAAAACGGTGCGCCAGATGCCAAAGTTTGGGCGCAATGGATGATGCGTTTCTTTTTGCAGGGTAAGGGCATTTGAGGCTATAGCCAAAGCCAAGGGTAGAGGTCATGCCAATATCTCTACTAAAGTGGTCTATGAATGCAATCCACACTCTCGTTGTAAGCCAAAAAACCGACTCTGCTCATCATTCATACCAGGTTCCAGTGGTCGGCTGGTGTGCGTATCACCGACTGAGGTGTAGCCTTTTTCCCATAATGGATGATAAGGCAATCCATGCCGAACCAGATAACGATGCACATCGCGCTTATGCCAGTCGATAATCGGGTGGAATTTGAGCCGCCCTTTTTGAACGCGCAATACCGGTAATGCCGCTCGGGTCGATGATTGGTTGCGCCTTAAGCCCGCAAACCAGGTGCTAACTTTTAACTCTCTTAACGCGCGATTCATGGGTTCGACTTTATTAGTGTGGTTGTATCGCTCGATGCCTTGCTTACCCTGCAACCAAAGCTGCCCTTCTCGTGCTTCCTGCCAAGCAGGTGATACAAGCGAACGATAGCTGTGAATATTGAGTTTTAACTGTGCCTGCAATTGGTCAATAAACTGATAGGTTTCGTTAAACAAATAACCGGTGTCGATCAGAATAACGGGAATACCTGGCTGTACCTGATTGACCATATGCAGCATCACCGCACTTTGGATGCCAAAACTGGAGGCAAGTGCGTGTTGGTCTGGAAAATGTCCCATGGCCCATTGCAGGCGCTCGACAGCGGACATGAGTTCTAGCTGTTGGTTAATTTCGTCTAAACAAGTTTGATCACCAGCAAGAATTGCCGCCCTATCTTTGCATTTAAGTTGAGGGCCAGTTTTGCTTGCTTGTATTGCAAAACCTGCGCCTGATTTGACGTTAATTGCTTGGGGGCTCAGTTGATGACTACTGTTTTCGACCATGACTCGCTCCAATAAAAAAATTAATACCGGTATAAATAAATTTACTAGCTGCAGTCTGGTGAAAACATGATATTAGATAAAGCAATTAATCTAGATGTCTTATTAGTAAAATGAATATGGCCAAGAAAAATAGCCAGAGATTATTCTGGCTATTGAAGTTTTTATGGATCGCTGGCGTAATTAAGGTCAATGATTCGTTTCGTATCCGTCACAAGTTCATCCAGACCTAGTGCCTGATAAGCCTGCAACTGCAGTTCGAGAGCTTGCTTTATGGCATTTGTTCCTGGAAAATCTCGAATAATCGATTTAGTTCGATTAGCGGCAGCAACCCAGGCGCTGCGCGAGGCGTAATACTGAGCAATCTTTAAATCTGACTTGGCTAATTCATTACGCAGGTAAATAATGCGTTGCTTAGAATCATCGGCATAAAGACTGTTGGGATATTTACGAACCACGATCAGGAAGTCGTTATAAGCCGTGAGCAGGATATTTCGATCAAAATCGGACAAATCTCGATCGACAACCTTATCGAGTACAGAACCACCGCGATTAAAGTTGATTATGCCCCGCAAATAATGAGCATAATCGGTGGTTTCATGACGGGGGTTTAATTTGATAAAACGCTCGATAGCCGCGACGGCTGAATCGGCTTCGCCAAACTTGAAGTATACGTAGGCGATATCCAGCTGAGCCTGAGTCGCATAATGACCAAAAGGAAAGCGTGACTCGAGAATTCCGTAACGGTCGATAGCTGTTTTATAATTGCCTTTATTCATTTCGCTGCGGGCATTACGGAATAACTTTTCCACCCCCCAGCCCTCGGTGATATCGACTACTTTGACAGGGCCACAGGCCGCCAGCAAAAGGACACATATAGTAAACAGGATTGAACGTGTAAGCATGGGCAAATTTAACTCGTGAATCGACTTGCTGAAAGCGCAAACAAACAGTATAACCAGCCGATGAAATTATTACAGCAACAGATACGAATCGAAAGCGAGTTTTCTGGCTCAAGATTAGACCAGGCACTCCATCGATTATTACCCGAATTTTCCAGAAGTGTTATACAAAACTGGATTAAATCTGATTTTATTCAGCTTAATCGACAAACCTGCCAACCGAAACAGAAGGTTTATGCGGGTGACTTAATCGATCTTGATATACCTTTTGTTGCGAAGATCTCAGACTTGCCTCAAAAGATTGAGTTCAACATAATCCACGAGGATGAAGATTTTTTTATTATTGATAAACCCGCTAATCTGGTTGTGCACCCAGCGGCAGGACACGCAAGTGGTACTTTGGTGAATGGTCTGCTCGATATCGATCCGAGCCTGGAGCAATTACCTCGTGCCGGAATCGTGCATCGGCTTGATAAAGACACGACGGGCGTCATGGTCGTTGCGCGCACGCTTCAAGCACACGCAAATCTGGTTGATCAATTGCAACGACGGCTAGTGAAACGAGAGTATATCGCGATCGCACAAGGTGTGGTGACCGCGGGACGAACTATCGAAACTGAGATTGCACGACATCCTGTTAATCGCAAAAAAATGGCAGTCCAAACTAAGGGTAAGCATGCGGTCACCCATTTTCAAGTCGCCGAGAAATTTTCGCACCATACCTATGTTAACGTTCAGCTCGAAACAGGCCGCACTCATCAAATTCGGGTTCATCTAGCACATGTCCACTATCCATTGTTAGGTGACCCTCTCTACGGTGGACGTTTTCGGATACCGACGGGTGTTGACCCAGAGCTAGGTATGATGATGCGCAATTTTGGGCGCCAGGCATTGCATGCCAGATACCTCAGCTTTTCTCATCCAAAAACCAGAGAGCTTTGCCGGTTTGAGGCCGAAATACCCAAAGACTTTCAAAGAATGTTGGATGCGCTCAGAACGTCGAATCAAGGCGACGATTCAAAGACACGATAGTGGGTATGCAGCAACCCGAATGGTCAATCCCCTCGACGGTTAAGGCGCTTTACACCACTCGATCAGGTGGTGTGAGTCAGGCACCGTTTGATTCGTTTAATTTGGCCGAGCATGTGGGCGATGAACCTGACCGAGTTGCGCGTAATCGAGACATTCTTATTCGATCTATGTTTAATCAAGATGGGCTGCTATCACAATCATTACCTGCAGCGCCTAGCTGGTTGCAGCAAACCCATAGCACAACCGTCGTAACGCTCGAATCCGAACCAAATCGTGAGGCAGATGCTGCTATTACTCGACAAGCCGACACGGTTGCCGTAGTGATGACTGCCGATTGTCTGCCCATTTTATTGTGCAATCGATCAGGCACCGAAGTGTCTGCAGTTCATGCCGGTTGGCGTGGGTTACTGGATGGCATCGTGCAGACAACCATCATAAAAATGCAGTCTCCGCCCAGCGAGTTAATGGCCTGGATTGGTCCGGCTATCAGTCAGCCCAAATTCGAAGTAGGCGATGAAGTCAGGCAAGCGTTCGTCGATAAATTTTTTGAAATACCCGCGCCGGTTGACAACCGCTTTATCAGCAACCGACCCGGACATTGGCTTTGTGATTTGCCAGCCCTGGCAGATGACCTACTCAAACACCTGGGTGTGGCTGATGTCACTCAGTCGAATTTATGCAGTTACTGCAATGAAGCTGATTTTTTTTCCTACCGACGTAAGGCCGTTACGGGCCGCATGGCGAGTTTGATCTGGATACCCTCTAACGCTTGAAAACCTGAATGTGAATCCCACTTAACTAACAGATTATCAAATACTATTTTTTGATAAATAATGGTTGATTCGGGTTGTTTGATCTGGATTATTCGACAAATGATACTCGATCGGCAATCTTGAATAGCGAGATGTTTTAGCATGAGAATGGAAAAACTAACCAGTAAATTCCAGGAAGCCTTGGGCGATGCTCAATCGCTGGCAGTTGGGCGTGATCACCAGTTCATCGAACCAGTACATTTAATGCTGTCATTACTGGATCAGCAGGGTGGCTCGATTAGACCTTTGTTTACCCATGCGGGTATTAACCTCAATTTATTGCGCTCGCAATTAGGCGAGCTGCTTGAAAAGCAAGCGCGAGTTGAAGGCACCAATGGCGAACTGCATATCTCGAATGCCTTAGCCAAATTATTCAATGTGACCGATAAATTAGCGCAACAACGCAAGGATCAATTTATATCGTCTGAGCTATTTGTACTGGCAGCGATGGATGAAAAAGGCTCGTTGACTGATGTCTTACTGTCATCCGGTGCTAAAAAAGAAAGTATCGCCAAGGCGGTTGATGCCATTCGTGGTGGCCAAAGCGTCGATAATGCCAATGCCGAAGATCAGCGCATGTCACTGGATAAATACACCATCGACCTGACCGAACGCGCCGAGCAGGGCAAGCTGGATCCCGTGATTGGGCGAGATGAAGAAATCAGGCGCACGATACAGGTGTTGCAACGCAGAACTAAAAACAACCCCGTCCTCATTGGCGAGCCTGGTGTCGGTAAAACGGCCATCGCGGAGGGTTTAGCGCAGAGAATTATCAATGGCGAAGTGCCCGAAGGCTTAAAGCGTAAACGCGTGCTTTCGCTTGATATGGGTGCTTTGATTGCCGGTGCTAAATTTCGAGGTGAGTTTGAAGAGCGCTTGAAAGCCGTATTGAGTGACCTGTCGAAGCAAGAAGGGCAAATTATCCTGTTTATCGATGAGCTACACACCATGGTAGGTGCTGGTAAAGCCGAAGGTGCAATGGATGCTGGCAATATGCTAAAACCCGCACTAGCGCGGGGTGAACTGCATTGTGTCGGTGCGACTACATTAAACGAATACCGTCAGTTCATTGAAAAAGACGCCGCGCTAGAACGTCGCTTCCAGAAGGTGTTAGTCAACGAGCCATCAGTCGAAGATACCATCGCGATATTACGTGGGTTGAAAGAGCGTTACGAAGTTCATCATGGTGTTGATATCACCGACCCCGCTATTGTTGCTGCCGCAAGGCTGTCTTATCGTTACATCACCGATCGTCAATTGCCCGATAAGGCGATTGATTTGATCGATGAATCGGCCAGCCGAATTCGTATGCAAATCGACTCTAAACCCGATGCACTCGACCGGTTGGAGCGTCGTTTAATTCAGCTCAAGATAGAACGTGAAGCATTAAAAAAGGAAAGCGACGCCGCAAGTAAGAAAAGACGCGATATTCTTGAGTCTGAGATAACTCGACTAGAGCGAGAATACTCAGATCTTGACGAAGTGTGGAAATCAGAAAAGGCTGCCCTGCAAGGATCGACACATATAAAAGAAGCCCTAGAACGAGCACGGCTGGATCTAGAGACTGCGCAAAGAGCAGGCGACTTGGTCAGAATGTCGGAGCTTCAATACGGTCGCATTCCCGAACTGGAAAAACAATTAGACCTAGCTGCGAATGTCGAAATGCAAGACATGAAACTGCTCATCAATAAGGTAGGAGAAGCGGAGATAGCTGCGGTTGTATCGAGCTGGACCGGTATTCCTATTTCCAAAATGCTGGAGTCAGATCGAGAAAAATTACTTGATATGGAAGCGCAGATTGGTAAACGAGTGGTCGGTCAAAGTGAAGCTGTGATAGCGGTTTCGGATGCGATCAGGCGTTCGCGGGCGGGGTTGTCGGATCCCGATCGTCCCAATGGTTCGTTTCTATTTTTGGGACCAACGGGTGTCGGTAAGACAGAGCTTACCAAGGCGTTAACTTACTTTTTATTCGATACAGAAGACGCGATGATTCGTATCGATATGTCCGAGTTTATGGAAAAACATAGCGTTGCTCGTCTGGTTGGTGCACCCCCAGGCTATGTTGGTTATGAACAAGGTGGCTACCTGACAGAAGCGGTTCGTCGCCGACCCTATTCGGTGATCTTGCTGGATGAAATCGAAAAGGCACACCCAGATGTATTCAATATTTTGTTACAGGTACTGGATGATGGCAGGCTGACCGATGGTCAGGGCAGAACAGTCGACTTTCGAAACACCGTGATCATAATGACCTCTAATCTGGGCTCGTCCGAAATTCAGGCGATGACGGGCGAAAAGGAATATGACGAAATAAAACAGGAAGTGATGCGCCAGGTTGGGCAACACTTTCGGCCAGAATTCATTAACCGAATCGATGACTCGGTCGTGTTCCATGCATTGACTCAGGCTCAGATTAGAGTCATAGCCACTATTCAGCTTAACCGCTTGATAAGTCGCTTAAAAGAGAAAGAGTTATTGCTGGAAATGAGTGAGCGCGCATTGGATGAGCTAGGGAAAGTCGGGTTTGATCCAGTCTATGGTGCGAGGCCACTAAAAAGATTGATACAGCAAGTCATTGAAAATCCAATTGCGAAAGCGTTGCTGGCAGAAAAGTATGTTGCCGGAGATACGATTCAGGTAGATTTTGATGACGCTGGTGAATTCATATTTGGTAAATAACGCTTTTTGCCAATAGAACGCTGGAGAAAATCAGTTTTTAAAGGCGAACCAATCTCGATTGGGTTGCAGCATCTTGAGGGCAATGTAGAATCACTCAACGAGTTAAATAAATCGACCAATGCCCGCGTAAGTCTGCGGGCTTATAAAATGATAGTCGAGTTCGTTCAGGATTACTCCCATATAAATAGGCATATAACCAGGTTAGACAAATGATAATGCAAAACACCATTGAATCGAAGCTAACAGCCTCTTTTGATACGAGCTTTCTCGAAATACAAAATGAAAGCCACATGCACAGTGTCGCACCAGGATCTGAGTCTCACTTTAAGGTTACTATCGTCACTGAGCAATTCGAAGGCTTAATGTTGATAAAACGCCATCGCTTAGTGAATAAAGCGTTGGAACAAGAATTAAAGCAAATTCATGCACTTGCGCTACATACAATGACCGCAAGTGAGTGGGCTGAACGTGGTGGAAGTGTCACCGCTTCGCCAGCTTGCAAAGGCGGTGGAAAGAACCAATAACCACTCAGAAAAGTGGGCCAGATAATCCAACCAGATAATCTAAACAGTTAACTCCAGCTAGATAACGCCAGCCCCGGAAGGGTTGGTCGCGTAAATAGCCGACAGGATTCCCATATAGTTGATGTCGTGAGTTTCTCCTAGATCTAGCGCCTGTTGCATATACGAGGGCATATCCTGCTCTTCAGTCTGATAACGAAAACCATAGGCAATGGTATTGTCATAACCCGCAACCGGAATACAGAGCGTTTGTTGTGAGAAAACGTAGCGTAGATCTTTATAGTATTGACTAAATTCGGATTCATCATCGATGAGCAGATTATAAGCCACCGCACCCGATGCGTTGAGTAGGCTGTAAAGGCGCTGCATATTGTCTGCACTTAGCAGCCAATCGGGTGACTGGTCGCCGATAAAAATATCTACCAGTATCAAATCAAAGGTCTGATTACAGTGTTGTAAATATTTAGCCGCATCGTCGATGACATAGGTTAGACAGTCATCAGCCTTTGGCAAGTACATCTTGTCGTGCATTAAGTCGAGTAGTTCACCGTCGATATCAACACAGGTGAGGTGACTGTCTGGATAATGGTGGCGAAGAAAATGAACCAGCGACCCACCACCCGTCCCTAACAATAAAATACGCTTTGGCTGAGGCATAAACAGCAATATTGCCATCAGGTACTGCAAATTCTTGAGCGCTAGTTTCTCTGGGTGGTCAACATTGATAACGCTTTGTAATGTGTTTGAATTAGAGCGTAACTCCAAAGTATTAGCGTTAGTCTCAATTGACAAATCTCTATGATGAGCAGTCACCTTGAATAAATTCGATTCATCAGTCATATTTAGTTTTTGAGTGAGTAGATAGACAATTGATTAAGCGTCGAGAGTGCCATGAAATTTAATAAAGCGTTGATTAAAACCAAGCTGAAGGCCAGTGCGATTCACTTAAGCATTAGTCTGATTATCTTTTTCATTTTAGCCTATCAAATTTACTATGTCTGGTATCCGCAACCTTATTTCTCGGTGGATGGCGGTTGGCAAGGTATTCGAATTATAGCCGCTGTTGATTTGGTACTGGGCCCATTGATTACATTTGTAATCTTTGACGGGTCAAAAAAACGCCATGAAGTACTGTTTGATTTGTCGATCATTGTGGTGATTCAAATTGGCGCGCTGGTCTATGGTGTTGTTACTACATACGACCAAAGGCCCGTTGCTATCGTTTTATCCGATGAGTTTTTCTTCCCTGTCTTAGAGAGCGATTATGGGTCGCAGATAGATTCAATGTCAGAGCTCGAAAAATATAGTGCCGAAAAACCGCCGATTATCTGGTCACATATCCCACTCGATAGGGCGGCATTGAATGAGGTTTTGAGAATAAAGACTAGAAAGAAGATAGTCGAATATGCTCAAATTCAACTTTATCAACCCGCCAAGAAGCTATTGGTTGGCCTGCAACAACGTCAAATCAATACGCTGACGATTTTAGCGCTATCCGGCGCGCAACAGCGCTATAATCAATGGCTAGAACAAAACCAAAAAACGCCAGAAGAAGTATTGCTCGGTGTTTTCAACGGGCGTTATGGTCGAATTTGGTTGGTATTTGACAGCACTGCAAAATATATCGATTACTTTAAGTAGTTTAAGTATGCAAAGTAGAATCAATAAAGCAGGCCGTTGATTTGAATTGCTGGCTTTAAACCCAATATTAATTCAGCTGTTTGTTGGAAATCACACGAGACTATTATAGAATCCCGTGCCTTTTATTTTCGTATGCTGCTTATTCCATTATTAACCGCATATTATCAACCTATCAGGATCACTTTAAGAGAAACCGGCAATGCCAATTTACGAGTATGTTTGTAACGAGTGTGACCATGCCCACGAGGAATTACAAAAGATTAGCGATCCACTGCTAACCGATTGCCCAGCCTGCGCCAAGCCGGCCTTGAAGAAAATGATCTCAGCACCACAGTTTAGGTTAAGTGGTTCGGGTTGGTATGAAACGGACTTTAAATCGAGTAATCAGAAAAATCTGACCGATTCGGGCGATAAAAAAAACTCAGATTCGGGTAATAAAAAAAGCAACGATTCGAGCGATAAAAAAAGTACCACATCGGAAAAATCAGCCAATACCAGTAAAAAAGAGCCTGCTGCGCCCAAATCGACAACTAAGGCAGCGACAAACTAGCGATAAACCCGATTACATATTTCGACAAACATGGCTATTTAAGACAGGCCTATTTAAAATGGTCCTGTTCAAAATTGTCATAGACTATAGATACGTAGCGCTTAAAGGCAGCGTGTTTTAAATATCAGCCGATATCAATTATCAATAAATCATTAGCATTAAAATTCGGGAAAAAACATGCGTACCCATTACTGTGGTGAACTCAACCAAGAACATATAGGCCAGGAAATTAGCGTTTGTGGCTGGGTAAACCGTCGTCGCGATCATGGTGGCGTTATATTTATTGACCTACGGGATAAGAAAGGCGTCTTGCAAGTGGTGGTCGACCCTGACGATGCTGATTTATTCAGTAATGCAGAATCTGTTCGAAATGAATTCGTGCTGAAAATTTCGGGTCTGGTCAGAGCCCGTCCAGAAGGCACTACCAATAAGGACATGCCAACCGGTGAAATCGAAGTGTTGGCGATGAATCTGGAAATATTAAATAGCTCCGAGACACCACCTTTTCAGCTCGACGACGATGTGCACGACGACATTCGACAAAAATACCGCTACATCGATTTACGCCGCCCTGAGATGCAATACCGCATGCAACTGCGTGCTCGAGTGACACATTTCATGCGAAGTTGGCTCGAAGCAGAAGAGTTCATGGACATTGAAACCCCAATGCTCACCAAGGCAACACCTGAAGGTGCTCGAGACTACCTAGTACCCAGTCGGACGCACAGTGGTTCTTTCTTTGCTTTGCCGCAATCGCCACAACTATTTAAGCAATTGCTGATGATGTCGGGCATGGATCGCTACTATCAAATCGTGCGTTGCTTCCGTGATGAAGACTTACGTGCCGATCGCCAACCAGAATTTACTCAGCTCGATATTGAAACCTCGTTTATGAATGAAGACGATATCATGTCGATGATGGAAAAAATGATTCAAGGTCTTTTCGCGAAAGTGCTATCACAAGAAATTGATGGCCCGTTTCTGCGCATGCCATATGCCGAAGCCATGGACCGATTTGGATCAGATAAGCCAGATCTAAGAATCGCACTAGAGCTACAAACCATATCCGATATTCTCGCCGATGTTGAATTTAAAGTGTTCTCAGGCCCCGCCAACGACCCGAAAGGTCGCGTCGCTGCTTTGCGTGTGCCAGGTGGCTGCAAATTATCGCGTAAAGACATTGATGGTTATACCGAATTTGTCGGGCGCTATGGCGCAAAAGGACTGGCTTACATTAAATGTAATGACGTCAGCCTAGGCCGCGAAGGGTTACAGTCACCTATCCTTAAATTCTTGCCCGACGAAGCCGTTGACGAAATCATGTCACGCACCAAAGCAGAGACAGGCGACCTGATCTTCTTCGGCGCCGATAGAGAAAATACAGTCAACGAATCACTCGGTGCGTTACGAGTGAAAGTCGCACATGACCTAGGTTTAGTCGAAGCAAGTTGGCGCTTCCTTTGGGTCGTCGACTTTCCAATGTTTGAACACGACGAGCGTGAAAACCGTTGGAACGCATTACATCATCCGTTTACTGCACCCAATACAACCGATCCTGCCGAAGTCGAAGCGAACCCAGGTGGAACACTATCAAGAGCCTACGACATGGTATTGAACGGCACCGAACTGGGTGGCGGATCGATTCGGATTCATAAAGTTGACATGCAACAGCGCGTATTAAAGCTATTGGGTATTGACGAGCAAGAAGCCGAAGA
>JBLILW010000008.1:0-24002 GCA_047638435.1 Urechidicola sp. | reverse complement strand
CCCTACCCAGTAAACCCATGCGTCAGGTATTACAAGGCGTTGGTGAAAGGTTGGAGCGATACTTCGACCGCGTCTGGGGCAGTGATGAGGTACGTCAAACCAAACTTGTTTTCATTGGTAAAGACCTTGTTGAAGATGATTTGCGTTCGGCGCTAAGAGCCGCTGTTATTTAATTCTAGTTTTTAAAGCTCATTGAACTTAGAGACACTTGAGAGAGAATTTATGAAATATTTTTCCTGGGCATTACTTTCAATGATTTTGCTATTAGCAAATCATTCGGCAACCGCAGCTGAGCAGGGGCATACTCATAAGCATGGGCATAACCAAATTGAAGTGTCCACGATGGCCGATAAACCGAGCGTAAAATTGCATGCAATGCAAGACGCTATGAGTGGTTGGAATATTCAAATAGAAACCATTAATTTTCAGTTCGCACCTGAAAACGTCAATAGCCATCCAACGGCTGGTGAAGGCCATGCCCACCTATACGTAGATGGTAAAAAAATAACCCGCATATATGGCCCATGGTTTTTCCTGAGTGAGCTTCCTGCTGGCACACACTCCCTCCAAGTAACACTCAATGCCAATGATCATTCTGGCTTGGTATTACACGGTGAGCCAGTCGCAGACAGTTTAGACATTACCCAATAACTTTGGTGGATTGCATCAGGCAATTACAACAGTGCTTTAGGCACTCGTTTATAAGATTGCTTACCGACTAAAGATACAGATTTGATATGCACCTGCTCGCAGCCAAGCCCGGTGGATTCACTGATGAAGAAGGCATTATTGATCTTCAGCAATCCCCCGGTGATATCGTTATTCTGTCAGCACAGGATACGTCTCTGGGACTGCTCGCAGAGGTAGCCGACGAGCTTCCCAGCCGCTATCCGTCGCTGCGTTTGGCTAACCTGATCAATCTTGCTAAACCAGCAGCCTACGATCTATACGAACATTCAGTTCTTCAACATAGCAAAGTCATTATTGTTTCACTGCTCGGTGGTGTTAGTTATTGGCAATATGGCATTGAGCAATTAGAGGTATTAGCAAAGCGACATTCAATTAAACTCATTCTGGTGCCGGGTGACGATCAAGCCGATGCAGAGCTACTCAGTCGGTCCAATGTTAACCAACAACAGTGCCACGACGTTTGGCGTTATCTGCGCGAAGGTAGCCAGCGCAACACACTTAACCTATATCGTTACATCGCAAGTGAGTTACTCGAACTAAAACAGACAGCTGGAAATTTTGAGCCGCCCCGCAGTTTGCCACCCTGCCTAATCTATAGCGCTGGTGACACTCAAATAACCTTAGACCAGTGGCTGCAAACAAAAGATAAGGCTCTGCCGTCGGCACTGCTTTTGTTTTATCGCTCACATGTTCAATCGGGCAACACTGAAGCTTTTGATCAATTCATTAGCATACTCAGCAAACGTTTTAATTTATTACCTGTCGCAACACTATCCTTGAAAGACCCCGACTGTCTGGCAACGGTTAACCATTTAATCCATGTTAGCGATTGTGATGTTGTTATTAATACCACGAGCTTTTCGCAACATATAGAAGGCAACGCAGCACTGTCATCTGAGCCACAAATACCGACTCAGTTATTCGAGAAAAGTATCCCCGTTATTCAAGCCATAATGGCGGCGAATAACGAATCTGACTGGGAGAACTCTAGTCAAGGTTTAAGGGCTCGTGACATCGCGATGAATGTTGCACTACCCGAGTACGATGGTCGTATTATCAGTCGCGCCATTAGCTTCAAGGAGCTTCATCGTCGATCAAGTGCGACAGAAATTGATATTGTTCGTTACCAGCTACACGCTGAACGGGCAGAGTTTGTCGCAGCACTCGCTAGACGTTGGGCTAATCTGCAACACAAGAAAAACAGTCAAAAGCGCATCGCCATCATACTCGCCAACTACCCAACCAAAGATGGTCGAATTGGAAACGGGGTTGGGCTAGACACGCCAGCGTCAGCCGTTAATATCTTAAATGCGTTGCAACAGAATGATTATCCTATTAGTGATATCCCTCAAGATGGCGATAGTCTCATAGAGCAACTTCAAACTGGCGTCACCAACAACCTTGATACCATGCCAATCAAAGGCTGCAATCAAAGCATGTCACTTGAAGATTATCACTACTGGTTCGACAAGCTACCCGAATACAATCGTAATGCCATACTGCAACGTTGGGGCAAGGTTAAATCAGACCCTAAATACCGCCAGGGTCGATTAATGATCTCTGGTATTCGTCTCGGTGAAACCTTCGTCGGTATTCAACCTGCACGCGGTTTTAACGTTGATGTAGTCGCCAACTATCACGATCCAGATTTAGTGCCTCCGCATAATTACCTGGCATTCTATTTCTGGTTACGTCATGTTTATGGGGCCGATGCTTTTGCTCATATTGGCAAGCATGGCAATCTAGAGTGGTTACCGGGTAAGAGCCTTGCGCTATCCGAACAGTGCTGGCCCGATCTTGTATTAGGGCCAATGCCACATCTTTATCCGTTCATCGTCAATGACCCGGGCGAAGGCGCACAGGCCAAGCGTCGAACTCAAGCGGTCATCATAGACCATCTCATGCCACCGATGGCACGTGCCGAAACCTATGGTGATTTACTCGAACTAGAAAAACTCATCGATGAATATTATCAGGCTTTGGGGTTAGACCCTCGGCGTGAACAACACCTCCGCAAAAAAATTCTCAATTTGGTTTGTAGCTCGAATTTAGTGAAGGAACTTAATCTTAATATAGAGATTGATCCCCAACAAGATCCTGATAAAAACCAGGACGAATTACTCAATGAAGTCGATACCTACTTATGCGAGTTAAAAGAAGCACAAATTCGACACGGCCTACATCGATTTGGTCAATTACCAGACGATCACAATTTGACCGAAACACTGGTCGCCCTTACCCGTTTGCCACGGGGTGATGGTAAGAATGACGCGGGTATATTGCACTGTTTAAGTCGTGATCTGAATTTGGTCAGCCATGATGGTAGTCCCTTCGACCCGTTAAAATTTGACCCAGCACAACCTTCACAAATCGATAAGCCGACTCTACTACAGAACATCAGTAATGCTGATTGGAGAACGCAAGCTGATACCCGAGAAAGATTGGAATTATTGGCAGAACAGTGCATTAATTCAATATTAACTAAGCAACCTCTCACTCACTCATTACCGCAAACCGAACAGTTGCTAGGCTATATTAAACAAGTCGTACTGAAAGCCGTATTACAATCTAGCGAAGATGAAATCGCTAATTTTTTGAGCGGACTAAACGGTTGTTTCGTTCCCGCTGGCCCAAGTGGCGCACCGACTCGTGGCCGACTCGACGTATTGCCCACAGGTAGAAACTTTTACTCGGTCGACTCACGCTCAATACCAACCCAAACCGCCTGGGAACTAGGCCAGCTATCTGCCGATCAATTATTGACTCGCCACTTGCAGGAACAGGGTGAATATCCAAAGCAACTTGGCTTATCCGTTTGGGGCACTTCGACCATGCGGACCGGTGGTGATGATATTGCTCAGGCATTTGCATTGATGGGGGTCAAACCTATCTGGGCAGAAGGATCGAATCGTGTGGTTGATATCGAAATTATTCCAGGTTTTCAACTCGGACGTCCTCGTGTCGACGTCACATTACGCATCTCAGGTTTCTTTCGGGATGCCTTCCCTAACGTCGCCAAGCTTTTCGATAATGCGGTGCAGGCTCTGGCCGACTATGAAGAACCGGGTGACAGCAATACTTTGCGACAACATATCAAAACCAGCTACGAATCTTTAGTCGCTCAGGGCATTGATCCAGAGCAGTCAAAAACACAGGCTAGGTTTCGAGTATTCGGCTCCAAACCCGGCAGTTACGGTGCTGGGTTACAGGGTTTAATCGACGAAGGCGTTTGGGATAACCAGGCCGATTTGGCTAAGGCATACGTCAACTGGGGTGGTTATAGTTATAGCCAGAATAATTTTGGTGAGGCGGCATTCTCTGCATTCGAATCACGATTGAGCCAAATTGAAGTCGTCGTGCAAAATCAGGATAACCGTGAACACGACTTACTCGATTCAGACGACTACTACCAGTTTCAGGGCGGCATGAGTAATGCCGTATCTGTATTGAAAGGCGATATGCCTGTCGTCTATCATGGCGATCACTCAAATCCGTCTAGTCCAAAGATTCGAACACTCAAAGAAGAGCTCAATCGAGTCATTCGTTCAAGAGTAACCAATCCAAAGTGGATTACTGCGATGAGAGAACATGGCTATAAAGGTGCCTTCGAAATGGCTGCGTCAGTTGACTATCTATTTGCCTACGATGCTACCACCAACCTGATCGATGATTATCAATACGAGTCGGTCACCGATGCTTTAGTGATGGATGACGATAATCGTCAGTTCCTTAAAAAATCAAACCCCAATGCTTTGAAAGAAATGGCCGAGCGATTACTCGAAGCCCAACAACGAGGCCTGTGGCAAGATCCAGGGGACTATCAACAGCAACTCATCGACACAATACTTGAAATAGATAACTCGCTGGAAGTAGATAAATAACCCCTGATTTATTATCTAGGGCAGCTCTACTTGCCAAAGTAGAGCAAATGCTTTCTAATCGCCGTCCTTCACATTCAAACATCCGGCTTTAATCGAGTCGTTTCACACCAAATAGAGATTTAATAAAATGAGTAATCAACCCCCTAACCTACCCGATTTAACCCATATTATGGGCAAGAGCAAAGGCACCGTGATCTTAGTTATCGTGCTATTCTTACTATTCGTCGTTTTTTCCCAGGCCATGTACACCGTTGATGAGGGCCATGTCGGCATCATCAAACGTTTTGGCGAAGCAACCGAACAGGTAAGCCCAGGTCTTCACGTCAAGATTCCATTTGTTGATCGAATAGAAGTTTTAGAAATTCGCACGCGTAAAAATGTTGAAAAATTGAATGCTTCAACTCACGAACAAATGCCAGTCACTGCTGAAGTATCTATCAACTGGACAGTCAGACGTGATCAGGCCTTCGAACTATATAAAAGTTACGGTGGATTGAGCCAGTTTGAATCTCGAATACTTGACCCTAAATTACGCTCTGCTGCTAAAGATGCTTTAGCAAGATACAAGGCTGAAGAGATCATCCAGAACCGAGGCCAGGTCATTACCCAGATAGAAGAGCTTCTACAAGAAGAAATGAGTAACTACCCGGTCAAGCTTGATTCGGCACAATTGGAAAACCTTGGCTTACCGGCTAAATACATTCAGTCGATCGAAACCAAGCAAACCGAGAAGAACCTGGCTGCTGCTGAAAAGCATCGTCTCGATCGTCAACAACTCGAAGCACAACGTGAAGTAAACACCGCGAACGCCAAACGAGATGCAGCAAAAGCGACTGCAGACGGTAAAGCCTATTCGATTGAAATCGAAGCCATAGCAGAAGCGCAGGCAATCAGAGTCAAAGGCGTAGCAGAAGCTGAATCGATCAAGAAAAAAGCGGATGCTTTGAGTCAATCTCGTGTACTCGTTGAATACGTTCGTGCCCAACAATGGAATGGCCAAATGCCACAAACCATGATGGGTGAAGGACAGAGTATTCTTTGGAATATGTCGTCAGAAAACAAATAGTATCAACTATTAGCTTGAGTCTCCCATGCCCTAGCGTGGGAGACTGTTATTAGAATATAGCTAGCAAAGTATAAAAGGCCTATCTGTCAAACAGGCAGAAATCCTTATGACATTGATCGCTAAACAACCGTCAGGTCTATAAGAAAGAGCAGGCATTACCCCAGCTATTCTCATACAGAATTTCATCCAGTCCACGCCGTGAATCCCAACCGGCTTGCTCTAGCAGTGGCTTCTCATAAAACGCATCGACATGTCCAATACACAGGACTGCCGCTGGATAACTGTCCTCTGGCTTGGCTAAAAGTTTAGCCAAGTCATCGGGTTGAAAGAATGAAACACACCCCATGCCAATACTCTCGGCACGCGCAACCAGCCAAATATTTTGAATAGCACGCGAGAGCGATGCCAGGTCCATCTCTGGCATGGTACGGCGGCCTAGAATATACTTTTCTCGCCCTTCCATTAATGCAGCAACCCAAATTTCTGCACAGTCTTTTATGCCTTCTAGCTTCAACGTTGCGTAGGTTGTTTTCTTATCTTCGAGCTGTTCACCGGTTAACTTGATTTCAGCCTGAGCGAGATCATAAATTTGAGTTCGAATGGCAGGGTCGGTAATTCGAATAAAACGCTAGGGCTGCATGAAGCAGACACTCGGTGCGAGCTGGGCTGCTTGCATTAAATTGCGCAATATCTCTGGCGACACTGGCTCTTGGGTAAAATGACGCATGTCACGACGCTCTTTCATAACACGATAAACAGTGGCTTTTTCTTGTTCGGTATATGCCATAACATCCAGATCAATTGTTAATAAATAGTAACAGCCTGAGTAACAATCAGGTGACTGATCACAGTCTAAGTTGCAACTTCACAAGGTAACAAACACTAGCAAACATAAAGCGCTTATCCCCAACCAAACAATCAGGGCCTTTTCAACCAGCCTAATCGACCGTTGAATATCAGTGATCTGCGCCTGACTGCCGGTACCGAGATAAGGTTTATTGTGGTTAACACCGTCATATATGGCCGATCCACCAATCAGAATACCAAGCGCTCCCGCGCCACTGGCCATCACTAGTCCAGCGTTTGGGCTCTTGTGTTGACCCATCTGTTTGCGCCAGGATACTAATGCAGCTTTGCAGTTACCACTGAGCGCATAACTCAGCCCCGTTAGTCTTGCGGGTAGATACCCAAGCACATCGTCTAGCCGAGCTGCAAACCAGCCAAACTGAAGATAACGTTCATTCTTATAACCCCACATAGCGTCAAGCGTATTGCTTAATCGATGCAATAGCGCGCCTGCGGGGCCCAGTACTAAAAACCAGAACAGCGAGGCAAAAACACAATCATGTCCATTTTCAAGTATCGATTCTATGGTTGATCCGACCATTTGAGATTCGCTCATTTGACTGGTATCACGGCTCACAATCATCGATAAATGGCAGCGAGCATTCTCAAGATCGTCATTGAACAATGGATTGGAAATCGCAAGTGCATGTTGTTTCATACTTTGCCAGCCGATAACAAAATAAAGTACGGCTATATTCAGTCCTGATTGCAACCAGACACTCGATAGAAGTGACTGCAAATAGAGCACCCCAGAGACAGGTATAGCAATCACCACAGCAGCAGCAAAAAAACCGTTAATGCGTGACTGGCGATTATTTAACCGACGTTCGAAGCAACTGGCAATATTACCAAAAAGTACCAGCGGGTGGTATTTAGGTTCACCGAACAATCTATCGAGAATCAGTGCAATAAGGCAACACAGTACGGGTAACAAGGTGGCTAACATTCAGTAGAACCAGCCATATTCAGAGTCACTTTAAGCCAATATTCGCAGCCAAAAGATCAAAGTCAATTTCAGTTTCGAGCATAGTGGCGACACGATCAATTTCGCGTTGGCGTAAAGCCTGATAATCGACACTCGCATCAGCATCCAACCCCGCCCACTGTAACAAGGCGTCGCAGGCTTCGTGATGATCGAATAAACCGTGAAGGTAGCTACAGAGTATTTGATTGTCAGAAGAAATTACCCCATCTGTGCGATCACCCAGGTCAATAGCCGGTCGTATTAAGTCTGGCCCATCGGTGATACCCATGTGGATTTCGTAGCCATCGACGCGAACTTTTGAATCAAACAAGTAACCCGTCACTTGGGTTAACTGCTTGACGGGCGCGAGCGTCGTTTCAAAGTCCATTAGTTGTAACCCTAACTGAGAGCCTGCTTTACCTTCGATGCCTTCGGGGTCATGAATGTGTTGGCCTACCATTTGGTAGCCACCACAGATTCCTATTAACTTCCCACCATAGCGTAAGTGTTTTTTAATCTGAGCAGGCCACTCATTATCGACAAGCCAATTGAGGTCATTAATGGTATTTTTACTACCAGGTAAAATGATCAAGTCCGCTGCAGGAACGACCTGGCCTTCTTCCACAAAAGTTAAATCAACCTGAGGATGTAAGCGCAAAACATCAAAGTCAGTATGGTTACTAATGCGAGGTATTCTTGGCACGACCACTTTAAGGCGTCGATTGGTTTCTGCATTCGTACCACTATGCGAACGATGATCGACCGCATCTTCAGCTTCGATATGTAACCCTTTCAAATAGGGTAATACGCCGAGTGTTGGCACATTAGTTTTATCGGTCAACCAGTCAATACCGGAGTCAAGAAGCGTCTTATCGCCACGGAACCGATTAATTAAAAAGCCCTGCACTAGGTCACGCTCATTTTGGCTCAAACAATCGAGGGTTCCCGTTAAGTGTGCAAACACGCCACCACGATCAATATCGGCAACAATTAAGACCGCGCAGCCAACCGCAGTCGCAAACCCCATATTGGCAATATCATTTTCTCTCAGGTTTATTTCAGCTGGGCTACCAGCGCCCTCAACAATGATCAAGTCATATTGCTCGGCTAACCGGTAATAGGATTCCAATGCAAACACCATCGCCTGTTTTTTAAAGGCATGGTATTCGACTGCCTCCATATTGCCTATTGAATGCCCTTGAATGATAACCTGAGCCCCTTTATCACTATTGGGTTTGAGCAAAATCGGATTCATATCCGTATGCGGCTCAATACCACAAGCCAGTGCTTGCACCGCTTGCGAGCGACCTATTTCACCATTGTCGATAGTCACCGCACTGTTAAGCGCCATGTTTTGAGGTTTAAAAGGTGCTACCCGATAGCCCTTCGAGCTAAACAGCCGGCAAAGCCCAGCAGCAATAACGCTTTTACCTGCATTTGAGGTAGCGCCTTGGATCATTAATGTAGGAGTCATAGGGTATATTTTATCCTGCCTTTGCTAGGCACGAGAAGCCGCAAACGACCTTCGAATATTCTGAATGCGCCAATAAGCACGGGTTATCAAGTCCATGTTCAATCAACTTGCTGTTAGGTTAATTTCTGCTTGTTATATTTCAATATCAAATCAGTTGTTACGTGCTTACACCTCTAGCCGAAAGTTAATATTGTACAGTAGAGGTTGGTTAAACTAGTTTTCACCTTGTTAGAAAAACTCTAAATTAACGTCAATTATAGGATTCAGAATATTTGATTTGAACGTTGATTGAGGTATCGAATTAAACTTGTCTACATGACTTAATATTAATAAGAATGTACTTTAAAGCTCCACTTGTTAGTTAACCTAAAAATTGTAGGTTTTTGCTAGGCTTGTAATTGAATTTATCAACAAGCAGAGTAGTCTACTTAATTTGCCATAGGTCAAACTGATGATTAAGAATGCAGCCGAATTAATCCAGCAAGCACAGCAGGAGATTTCCTGTGTTGATGTTGCATCTGCAAAAAGATTGTTTGATAGTGCTGAAAACGCTTTCATTATTGATGTACGCGAAGCTGAAAATGTCGCTGAGGGCAAAGTTAGGCAGTCTATTCATATTCCACGCGGCTTACTTGAGATGAAAGTTTCTCACCACTGCCCTTTTGCTGACTCGATTATTTTAACTCATTGCGCGGGTGGTGGACGAGCGTCACTCTCCGCCTTGACACTAAAACAGATGGGTTATACGCAAGTGTATGCGATTACCGCTACATTTAATGACATCAAGGCTGCTTTCGATTCCTAATCAGCCGATTAGTTGTTTTTTTATCTTTTAATGTTTATTTCGTTTTACTGATGGATAACGTCACGCCATCTGTGAGGGCATTACTATCGACCGAGCCAGTTTCGATATATAAATCACCTGGCTGAGCCACCGGGTTACCCGACATCGACACTCTGGCACCTATTATAATTTCGTCAAATAAAGATAAGGTCATGCTTGGAATCATCGCATCAGCATCACTCAATTCTACCGTCACGGGCAAATCACTAACCCTTAGCCGTTTGACAGCAAGCGGCATTGGCGGTCCGCTAGCGGCCTTAGCGTAAATAAAAACCACGTTATCAGAAGATACCTGTTGTTTTAAATTATCTAACAGCGTTACCGACACCTTCAAACTAGGACTTTGACTTAGTATCGGTTCTTTAGTTGCTGTTACCAGCGTCGAATCCTGATGCTGCAACAATCCAATGACTCGATTAACCTCAGCGGTTGACTGCGCGTCATTGGCTATCAGTGGCAACAATGTGTTCAGGTGATCAAAGGCAGCCTTGAAGTCCTGTCGCTGTTCGGCGGCAAGCCCTGCCAACCAAAGGCCAGTCGGATCTTGAGGATCAATTTTTAATCCTTTTTGAATCAGTTCCTCAGGCTCACCCGTCATGAGCCCATCTTTTTGCATAGAGAGCGCGTCAGCTAGGGAAAATAAAACACCGGCTTCTTTGTCACCCACTAGATCGAGCGTTCGTTGAAAGGCAGTGACTGCTTCGTCAAACTCACCCATTTCCATCATTGTCTTACCCAGCACAAACCAGCCACGAGCGTCGTCAGGACTTTTTTGCAG
This sequence comes from Urechidicola sp., assembly GCA_047638435.1. Taxonomy (GTDB): domain Bacteria; phylum Pseudomonadota; class Gammaproteobacteria. Next base: position 13,459 of record JBLILW010000008.1, on the reverse strand, counting down.
GCGCTCTTTCACTACCTCAACCATTCGATCGAGTGTCATATCACTTTGTTGGGGTTGATTTTGCTGTGGCGCTATTGATATTGCAGCCAGAGCTGGATTATCGATTACACGATACTCGCCTATCTTTAGATAAAGCCCAATACTCGCTAATGGTAGCCCGAAAATTAACACCCAGACGACCCATTTACCCTGTAGGTTTAGACTACCAGTCTCAGATTTTTCAAGATCAAGCGCGAGCGATGTTTCTAACTCAAGTAAGGCATTGTCATATTCGGATTGGGTTAATTTAGCATCGTCCAATTGCTCATCTAAGGCCACCTTTTTGTCTCGTGCAATATCGATATTTTGTTGTTGCCTGTCGCTCGATTGCATGTCTTTAGGGGTTCTTAACACAGGCAGGATGACACACACCAACCCAATTAGTAGCAAAGCTGCTACCACAATCCAGAATATCATTATTTTTCCTGTGGCTCCGAAAGAAGCTGTTTTGCCTTTGCCATTGCATCCTGTTCAGGCGCAACAAGCACTTGTTTTCTGCGCATTTTCATAAAAACTAGGACAATGACCAGTAGCAATAATGCAAAAGGCCCAAGCCAAAGTAATAAAGTATTATTTTGTAACGGTGGTCGATAAAGCACAAAGTCACCATAACGAGCGACCATATAGTCTGATACTTGATCTGGGGTATTGCCGTCCATTAATAATTCGTGTGTTTTTTGCCGTAAGTCTTTGGCGAGATCAGCATTCGAGCCTGACAAATTTTGATTTTGACAAACTAGGCAGCGTAATTCACCAATCAGTTGATTGTATTCAGCCTCCATTTTAGGCGTCTTAAACTTATAGGCCTCAACTGCTGCCTGAGATACTCCGCTAAAAATCAGTAGTGCCACAATCGACAATAATCGCAGATGTTTAACCATTATTCGTTTAACAGACATCAGCTTAACCCAGTAATTCTTTTATAGCCGGTATCACTTCAAGCTCAAGTGACTCCTTGGTTACAGGACCAATGTGTTTATATTTAATGCGCCCATCCTTACCAATAACAAAAGTTTCAGGAACACCATAAACACCCCAGTCGATACCCACCCGACCATCGACATCCATCAAACTAGCTGAATATGGGTTGCCAAACTGTTTCAACCAGCGATGTGCATCCTTAGGTTGATCTTTATAATTCAGTCCAAAAATATTGACCAAGTTCCTGTTAGCCAAATCGGTAATGATTGCATGTTCAGCCCGGCAGGATACACACCAGGATGCCCAGACATTAAGCACCCAGACTTGACCCAGCAGATCCTTTTTCGATAGCTTTTCTTCAGGCGCATATAGGTTGCCGAGAGAAAAATCTGGTGCCGATTTATCGATCAAGGGTGATGGTATTTTCTTTGGATCAAGGGTAAGACCGAAGCCCAATAAACCTACAATCAAAACGAAAATACCCAAGGGTAAAATGAACCGCATTAAGCTATAGCCCGACTTTTCGGATCGGGGGCTTTTGCTGTTGCCCTTGATTCCTGACGATAGCGTCTATCGCTCGCAGCAAATAAGCCGCCCAGAGCCATGATGATAGCGCCAAGCCAAATCCAGCGAATAAAGGGTTTATAGTATATTCGGATCGCCCAACTTCCTTTGTCATCAAGCGGCTCGCCAAGCGCAATAAACAGGTCGCGTGTAAAGCCAGCGTCGATTGCCGCTTCTGTCATCGGTGACTGCTGTACTCGGTAAATACGTTTTTCAGGTAATAACTCCGCACGAAAATCATCCGCTTGTGACGTGACCGTAAAATGACCACGGGTAGAGACATAGTTATTGATGTCCTCCTTTTTCACACCATTAAACTGAAAGTCATAACCCGCCACCGTATAGACATCACCAGGGGCCATGCGTAAGTCCTTTTCTTCGCTGTACAAACTGGTAAGCGTAATACCAACAATAAACACAGCGATGCCAACATGGCCTAAAATCATGCCATAAAAACCACTTGGGGTTGCTCGTAAAGTAGTTAACAACGGCCGATCCCTGAACCGCTCATGTATTGCCATAGTTGCAGTTACTGCAATCCACAGTGACATGGCCAAACCCGCAAAAGCACTCCAGATCCATTGCGGCAGGGTTAGACTAATCAGGAATGCGACGATTAATACACCAATAGCTGGGATCTTTATTCGTGCCAACAAATTTTGCGGCGTATCTTTGCGCCAGCGAATTAACATGCCAATACCAATCAAAATGGCTAGCGGTGCTGTAATACTTAAAAATACGAAATTAAAATAAGGCGGGCCTACTGAAATTTTGCCGCCCATTGCATCGATGGCGATAGGATATAGAGTGCCGAGCAAAATCGCCGCCGTAGCCACGGTCAGAAAAATATTGTTAAACAACAATGCCATTTCTCGTGACAGTAAATTAGTCTGTGCCGCACTCTTCAGTCTAGGAGCGCGCCAGGAATACAACGCCAGCGATCCACCAACCACGATAACCAGAAAAGCGAGTATAAAAACACCTCGGTCAGGGTCACTTGCAAAAGCATGTACCGAAGTCAATACGCCAGAACGCACCAAAAATGTGCCCAGCAAACTTAATGAAAATGCAAAAATAGCCAACAGCGCTGTCCAGGCTTTAAACGTCCCTCGTTTTTCTGTAATCGCTAATGAATGCATCAGTGCTGTGCCCATTAACCACGGCATAAACGATGCATTTTCTACTGGATCCCAGAACCACCAGCCGCCCCAACCGAGCTCGTAATAAGCCCACCAGCTACCAAGTGCAATGCCAATCGTGAGAAATAACCAGGCGATGTTAGTCCAGGGTCTTGCCCAGCGAGCCCAAGCAGAATCTACCTGACCTGAGATTAATGCAGCAATTGAAAACGCAAATGCAACTGAGAAACCGACATAACCGATATATAGCATTGGAGGATGAATCGCGAGGCCAACATCCTGTAACAATGGATTTAAGTCACGCCCTTCGGCTACCGCTGGAAACAGTCGGTCGAAAGGATTGGATGTCAGCACTATAAATAGTAAAAAACCAAAACTGACAAAACCCATAACGCCCAATACTCTCGCACGCATAATATGCGGCACATTTGGGCTAAATACAGCAACCGCCCCAGTCCACAGCGCCAGTATTAATACCCAGAGTAATAACGACCCTTCATGGGCACCCCAGACACCGGATATCAAATAAATAATGGGTAGCTCAGTATTAGAATTAGACGCTACATATAAAACTGAAAAATCATTTTGGAGGAAGGCCCAAGTTAAACAGACGTAGCTTATAGCAATAAATAGCAGTTGTGTCAGCGCTGCTGGTTTCGCTAATGCAACCCAACGAGAGATGCCTAACGATGCTCCCGCGAGCGGAAAAACAAACTGAACCACCGAAAGGAATAAGGCGATAATGAGGGCGAAGTGACCGATTTCTGGAATCATAACTTAGGTATCATTCAGTTTTAAGACAACAATTAGGTGCACAAAGTGCATGTAGACAGTTTCCATAGCCTAGTAATTTTTAGCCGAATCAACTTTAGCTTTCATTGCCGCGGCAACTTCTGGCGGCATATAGTTTTCATCATGTTTGGCTAATACTTCCTGAGCGACAAATTCGCCGTTACTATTGAACTTTCCATTGGTGATTATACCCTGTCCCTCGCGAAATAGGTCCGGCAAAATACCGGTATATTGCACTGTCACGATTTCGACGTTATCAGTGAGGTCGAACATCACCGTCAAACCCTCGCCTGGCCGGCGGACACTGCCGTCAACTACCATGCCACCCATTCGAAACAGACGATCTTGCGGTGCCTTACCCTCCGCCACTTCGCTGGGAGAAAAGAAAAACATGATGTTTTCATTCAGAGACTTCAACGCAAAAGTGAGGCCAATTGCAATACCAGTAATCATTAGGACAATTAAACCTAAACGCTTCTTACGTGCCGGAGTCATGCTATTAATTCCTATCTAGATTTGATTGTTTAGAATGACGGCGCTTCAACTGGCTTAAAACCTGTTGATGTGTTCGGCGTGGTAAATACCAGTTTAGCCACAACACAATCACTGCCAACCCATAAGATGACCAGACAAATGCCGCATAGCCACCCATCGCAAAAAACTCAGACATCATCGCCTCCATTCAGTTCAGTCACCCACTTACTATTGCGCTCTCGTTTCAACAATTCCCCTCGGCAACTTTGAAACAGCGTCAGAACATAATAAACCTGAAAAGCAAGCGCCATCAATAACAACGGTATTAACATACTCCAGTGGATTGATGGCCTGTCAAACTTCATAATAGTGGCCCCTTGGTGCAATGAATTCCACCACTCAACTGAGTAATGAATAATCGGAACATTGACCACACCAACAATTGCCAAAATAGCCACCGCACGAGCAGCTACGCGTTTATCTTCGATGGCATTATGCAAACCAATAACGCCAAGATAAAGAAACAGTAAGATAAGCTCTGAGGTTAATCGCGCGTCCCAAACCCACCAAGTGCCCCACATGGGTTTGCCCCAAATTGATCCGGTTGCCAACGCCAGAAAAGTAAAACTGGCGCCGATTGGTGCACTGCAAATCAAAACTACTTCGGCAAGTTTCATACGCCAGACGATAACGACGATGCCACAAAATGCCATCGCGACATAAATAAATAACGACATCCAGGCGGCAGGCACGTGTATAAAAATAATCCTATAACTATCACCCTGCTGATAATCGGGCGGTGCAAGCACTAGTCCGCCGTAAAGACCTGTCACGACAAGCACTAGAAACAGTACGGTCAGCCTTGGAATCCATTTACTCGCTATGCGATAAAAGTGCGGTGGAGAACCAAATTTGTAAAACCATAAAAACATCGATCTACCCTATCTATCTACTTGGTTCAAATACGCTAATTCATGCTCATCTTTAAAGCTGCAGCAGTTGCTAACGGCGATAACGATACGGCAAGAAACAAAAATGACAGCAACATATAAAGTTGAGCCGAAACATCTAATCCACCGGCAGCAGCTTCGATTGCACTGGATGCAAATATGAGCACAGGGACATACAACGGCAGTATCAAGAGCGACAGTATAATACCACCTTTCGGTAAGCCTACTGTCAAGGCGACCCCAATAGAACCAATTAAACTTAATATTGGCGTACCAATCAAAATTGTGAGCAATAAAGTCCCCTGAGCCTCAGAAGGCATGCCCAACATCACCGCTAATACCGGCGATACCAACAACAACGGTAACCCAGTCACCAACCAATGTGCGGTCACTTTAGCCAAAACTAATACCGGCATAGGATGCGCACTCAACAGTAATTGCTCCAGAGAACCGTCATCAAAGTCTGACCTGAAAATACTGTCCAATGACAACATGGCGGCCAGTAGGGCTGCCACCCAGATGATGCCGGGTGCAATACGGGACAATAATACGGGTTCGGCACCAATTGCCAGCGGGAATAAAGTAATGACTAAAATAAAAAACAACAATGGATTGGCAAACTCGGCTCGGTTACGAAACGACAGCGTTAAGTCACGCTTAAGTAAATATAGAAAAGCCTGCGTCAGTGAATATCGTTTCATATAATATACGTCATAACCAATCTATCACGAAGAAAGATCCAGCCGTTGCACATCAACCGCAGGCATATCGATATCATGGTGAGATGTCATCACAATAATGCCTCCTTGCTTCAAGTGCGCTTCGAACAACGAATGAAACAGCGCCATGCTCGCTTTATCGAGCGACGTATAGGGTTCATCCAAAATCCACAAATCAGCCTCTGTCACAATCAATCGTGCTAAAGAGAGCCTGCGACGTTGCCCAGCAGACAGATTACCCACTGGGGTATCACCGTAACGGAAAAGATTCACCTGATCTAACGCGTCGTCTAGGTCAATTGCCGAAGGGTTACCCATCGCCTGTACCAAACGTAAATTTTCCAGGCAGGTCAGCTCGCGCTTTACACCATCATGATGGCCAACATAGGTAACTTGCTCGTAATAGTCAGAACCTTGCTTGGATATTGGAGTCTCATACCAATATATTTCGCCTTCATCGGCCATTTTCAAACCGGTCAGTATTCTTAATAAACTGGTTTTTCCACTGCCGTTACGCCCTTCAACGAGCAACATTTGCCCACCACAAAGCGATAAACTAAGATGCTCGAACAACACCCTGTCATCCCGGATACAGGACAGGTTGTCGATTTTAAGCAATACGGTTTCAGTCATGGAATAGCCAAATATAAAAGTGCGTGCAGGCTAGCCAAAAAGCGCGTGAAATACAATCCAAAGAGTTAAGAATGATTAAACAAACGACCTTTCGTCCCGCCTTTTACCTCAGGAACCGACATTTGCAGACAATTTTGCCAAACATAATTCACCCACCACATCCAAAACTCGAAAAAGAACGACTCGAACTCGACGACGGCGACTTCATCGACTTACTCTGGAACCAAACTCGGGCAGTACACACATTGCTAATTTTACATGGACTCGAAGGCTCAGTTTATTCTGCCTACGCTCAACGCATGCTCAACTATTGCAACCGTCACCAAATTGCCGCTGTATTCATGCACTTTCGAGGTTGCAGCGGAGAACCCAATCGACTATTGCGTAGCTATCATTCAGGAGAAACCGGAGATTTAAGTCAGGTTATTAGACATCTTAAAAACAAAGGCATTTGTGAAATCGCCCTACTTGGGTACTCGCTTGGTGGCAATCAAGTGATGAAATATATGGGAGAAGCTGAAACCAACCCGATTGTACGCTGCGCTATCGGCGTATCGGTTCCGCTGTCGCTCAGTATTTGTGCAGACACAATGAGCCAAGGTTTTGCCAGAATATATCAATCAACATTGCTTCGACGGCTCATCGCGAAAGCTCAGCAAAAGAAAACGCTAATAGAGGACAGTAAGCTCAGTTTTCCAGACCCAGCCAAAATGAAAAACTTCCGCCAATTCGACGACCAATTCACTGCTCCCGTCCACGGTTTCGACAGTGCTAACGATTACTATGAAAAATCCAGCTCTAGACAGTTTTTGGTTAACATCAATAAACCAACATTAATCATTCACGCCAAAGACGATCCTTTTATGACAGCAAATGTGTTGCCTGAGGCAGGTGAACTATCGGCATCAATCACGTTAGAGCTAACACAATGTGGTGGGCATGTTGGCTTTATTAGTTCTAATAGTTTGTTGCCAAAGTCTTGGCTTGAACCACGTATCCATACCTTTATAAAACAGCACTCTAATTGGCTGGAAGCCGATTCTTGTTAATGCAGGAACAGCCAGTGATACGCCAGCTACCCCTGAAGAAACCCAGAAAAATTCTGCGGAGTTATTTCTAATTACGGACTTTACTGGTGACTCCGTCATTAGCATTGCCAACTTTTTTCAAGCCTATTAAGCCTATTCTGACGGAAGCGTTAACTCTGAAGGCACGACAACACTATCTGGCTATACGATTATTGAGGTCAATTCTATGAACCAGAAAATGAGAGCGCAAAAACCGTCCTTTTCTCAAAATTGGAAGCTCTCTAGAAGTAGCCTTCAATTTTAAATCTGACAACCCTGACGCATTTTCTTAGTGAGCGTCAACCTTCGATATTAATACTCATCGGGTAGTTGATGAAATATTTGGTAGTCTTCAGAGCAGAGACAAATTTACAAATAAAGTCAATACCGGGACGGGTGAAGCCAGGAATATGGAAGACCGACTCAACCATTTCTAAGCAACGTTATCGATAAATAATTTTGTTTCGGCTGTTTTCTGTTTATGAATAGAACTTAAAAGTGATCAGGAACCGAACTAATCATCAGTCAATAAAATATTAACATAAGGTGCATAGGTCAAAACAGCACCTTGTCGTGGGCCCAAATTATCGAACTCTTCTACTAACAGACCTAAACAAGATTCACTTTCTGGTTCTTCTTTGAGTGCTTCAAGGGCACTGAGAAACGGATTGATCTCTTCAGCATCCATATATTGATCCAACATCTGGATTGCTATGACGACATTCTCTACACTGACCGACTTTCCAATTACTTTTTTAGCAGGCGCGTCAATTTCTGATGGCTCTTCATAGATGTTGCCAGCCAACTTTTCTAATTTAACGCCAGTTTTGAGACCAGCAAATGCATTAAATTCTTCACGTGCCCGACGTTTTAGCTCATTGACAAAGATATTAAATATCTCTGCACTAGGCTCATCTAACAGAAGAGACAATGTCGGACCACCTTGAACTCGACTATAAAATTCAAGAAACGGACCGTTGACAACTGGGTCAGGATTTAGAACGGTCAATATCACACTAATTTTTTCTTCTTTAAATAGTGTCTTAATCCGAACATTAATCGCATCATCAGCGATTTCAAATTCCCTTCTACCTTTTAAAAACTGCTTTTGTACCAATTTCATGCCAATTGCTTCTTTTTCGAGTTAAAAGGCAGGTCTTTATGACTCATTACCTGATTCAAGCGGTCACTTTACTCGGTAATTTGTGAATATAAAGGTTTATTGGTTGTCACATTACATTCCTAGGGCAGTTCCCAAAGCGCCCCAGGCAAACCAGAAGTTCTTGACTGACTCTTTGTATCAATGGAGATAATTGCGAATCGTAATTATTTAGATATCTGATTAAAATAAAGGGGCAATTTAAAATTGTAATAGCGTTTTAAATCAATACCCGAGTTAGTCAAGCCCATTCAATACAGTGTTCATTCCATAAAAAGGAGTAATGGGACTTCTGTCTCGATATTGGTATAATATCACAGATTAATTTCTGTATTGCTGGTCTTGGATGGCTTGAAGTCGAAAATCACAGCATTCTCTGTCCTCGATGAATTTGAACAACTAATTTAATTGATATAGGTTACTTATGAGCGAGCCAACAAAAACTAGACCTAACGTTCCCGAAGGGAAAGCACGCTTCCTTGTTACTCGCCAGATGGAAGCCAATGAAAAGGGCTTTGTCGGTTACGAGACCGTCTGGGAATCATTTCAAAAAGAAATCAAATACGAAACGCCAAAACGACCTTAATAAAACTCGGCATCGAAAGTTTGCAAGACTAGGCGTTACCTGTAAATTCAAAAAAGCATTTCAAAACCGATTTGAATTATAATCCATATCGGTTTTTTTTGGCCTATCTTTTCCGATATGAGACCTTTTGGACTGAGGCAGCCTACCGAGACTGACATCTGTCAGATGAATCATTCTGCTTCGAACTTGTACAACTTGTTTTGAGGAATGACGCCGCGTACACCACCCTTTGGATTTTCAACATCTCCCTGATAGCGGGGAATTACATGTATATGCAGGTGTGGAATAGACTGCCCCGCCCATTTTCCAATATTGATTCCGATATTGTAACCGTCGGGATTATATTTTTCGTCAGACATCGCCTTTCCTTCGCTAACGAACCTCCACAGTTCTTCACGCTCATCATCATTAATATCGAAGTAATTAGAAACATGCCTATACGGGATGACGAGGAAATGTCCAGGACTAGCCGGATATCGATCCCAGGCAGCAAAGCCGTATTGACCCTCAATCATAACTAGGCGTCCGGGTTTTGATAGACAAAAACGGCAGGCTTCGTCGTCCGCAAGGGCAATTTGTTCAATCATATCTGTTCAATCAAAATTGGCTCTCAAAACTGTGATTACTATTGAACCGGCACCTGGGTTACGCCTTCGACACCTTCGAGATCAGGGCCCTCTTCTATTTTTCCACCATACTCAATTTCTTCATCCGACGCTTCACGAACCAGCAATATTTCTAAACGGAAGATAACTTCACGCCCACAAAGTGGGTTATTCCCGTCGATTGTGACCGTTTTTTTATCAACGCGGGTAACCAAAAAACTTTTGGTTTTACCTTGGTCATTTTCCATCAGAATAGCCATACCAACTTCCCGATACTCTTCAGGCACGTTTTGGATGCTATCGGTAATTACCAGAGATTCGTCACGCGGCCCATATAACTGGCTGCAGTCGATTGGAACTTCTATTACTTTACCGGCTTCTTTACCTTCAAGTTCTGACATTACTGGCGGCGCCAGTACCTCGTTTGTGCCATGCACATAGCCCAATGGAAATTCCACCTGAGTAAGTACCGCACCGGAATTCTTGTCGATGACTTTATAAGTCAGTTCGACATATTTACCGTTTTCGATGATTTCTTTATTCATATTTTCCACTTTCTTTGGAAGACGATGTTTGAAAGACGACTTTTGGAATACAGACCTTAAAAGACTGACGCCGCAAAAATTTTGATTTCGCCTCTTTCATATCCTATAACCATTCGTCCCAGCCACTCGCCTTCTTTCTTGGTGCTGCGTACTCGAAACAAAGAGGTCACATGTTCACCTCGACGAATAAAGCCAAGAAAATCGTATTCTTTTGAAAGACTTCGGGTTAGCTCGCTTTTGGCAAACTGCTTGCCGACTTCCATCTCATTCAGGCCAATTAACAGATCATAAGAAAAGTTCAGAATGAACTTTGCATACTGTCCTTTATTGGAGTATTTGACCAAGTCATCAAAGAATTCAAAGGCAATTTTCTCGAGCTCTTCATCAGTCTTATCAATAATATTCATATAAACTCACTTTAAAAAAGTCTGGGCCGCTAATAATTTGCCTGCGTGCCGGAGAGGGTTATCGATTAGACCGTATTTTCAGGAGAAAAAAAAGACCAACAATAGTGTTGATCTTTATTTTAACCAACGACTGATTGCTCAGCCTTTAGATATTATTACTGAGACATCCTAACTTAGGAAACCTCAGCGACTGCTTCTTCTTTATCATCTACAAGATGATAAAGCGGTGCTTTTTCCATAGTGTATTCACCGGTCTCTGGATCTCGACGGGAAACTGTCAGTACATGCCAATTTTTGTCATCCAGCTTCATGGCATCACCACGGTAATAGTAACCAGGCCAACGTGTTTCCTTTCGGAACAGCGTGTGTTGAACAACTGACTCCGAGGTACGATGACGATGCTTCAATTCCCAGGCACGAAGTAATTCGTGGATGTTCTCTGCAGCAACTTTTTCAAGATCCTCTTCCAATACTGCCAGTTTCTTCAAACCAATCTGCAAGAGTTTATCATTGGTCATGTAGTTAACCGTTACACCACCAGCGTATTCGTCCATCAGCTTTTGCAAGCGATCAAGACCTTGACGTGGATTAATGTAGTTAGGATTAACGCTACCCGCAGTGATTTCATTGCGGTAAAGCTTATAGTGCTCCATTGGCTTGAAGATTTCAGTCTTACGACGTTCGATCTGCTCTTGTGAAACACGAATACCTTCACCCTTGCCATCATCAATATACTGACAAGCAGCTTTGGCAGCCAGGCGTCCTTCCGTAAATGATCCTGAAGAGAATGCGTGTGGTGTGCCACCGACAGCGTCGCCAGCACCAAACAAACCTTCGACAGTGGTCATACGATTGTAACCCCAAAAGTACTCGTCAGGAGATACATCTTCAGGACCAGAGCACCAGGCGCCACAACCTGTAGCATGTGAACCCATGACATAGGGCTCAGAAGTTGTCAGTTCTGGATTTTCATATTTCGGATTAACATCGGTTGCTGCCCACAATACGGCTTGACCTACAGTCATGCCCAGGAAGTTGTGCCAACCAATTTCTTCAAGATGTGGATCTTGGAAGGCTTCCATGGTGACCATATGAATTGGACCACGACCCGCATTTACTTCGGAGATGAATGCATGGTTACGCAAACAAGTCGGTATTGGCTTATGTGATAGATGTTGACCTTCTGTATCCAGATATTCTTTACCCACCATTTCCGTCAATGCGGGGAACCATTTTGATTCGTACTCTTCTCCGTTACAGTTTTGAGTGTAAGTTTTCAAATGCAGGAAGTAAGCGCCAACGGGACCGTAACCGTCTTTAAATCTAGCCAATACGATACGGTTTTCCATTTGAGTCATTTTCGCACCAGCTTCGATCATCAAGCCATAAGCTGACCCTGATGACCAGGGTGCATACCAAACACGGCCCGCACCTTCACCAACTGAACGCGGCTTGAATATGTTAGATGCACCACCGGCACCAACAATAACGGCTTTAGATTTAAAAACGTGATAATCGCCAGTACGTACGTTGAAACCGACTGCCCCGGCAACACGGTTCTCTTTGGCATCATCCATTAACAAGTGGGTAATACAAATACGGTTAAATACTTGGTCTGCTGATTTTTTTGCAGCTTCAGCAACAATCGGCTTGTAGGACTCGCCGTGAATCATAATCTGCCAGCGTCCTTCTCGAAGATAGGTTCCGCTCTTTGGGTCGCGCATTAGTGGCAGGCCCCATTCTTCAAATTGGTGTACGGTCGAATCGACGTGACGGGCCATATCAAACAGCAAGTCTTCACGAACCATTCCCATCAGATCCATACGTGCATAACGGACGTGATCTTCTGGATTGTTTTCACCAAAACGGGTGCCCATGTAACAGTTGATCGCGTACAGCCCTTGCGCTACGGCACCGGAACGATCGATATTTGCTTTTTCAGCAATGATAATTTTCTTGTCTTGACCCCAGTAACGTGCTTCGAAAGCAGCACCGGTACCGCCAAGGCCTGCGCCCGCAATCAGGACGTCAATATTGTCTTCAATAATTGTTTTAGGCATTAGTAGTACACCCCAAGCTTCATCTTCAGTTTGTTAGATGACAAAGTATGAATATCGCCATCATCCATACGGATATACTTAGGCTCATTAAATAAATTTTGACTTTCGCGCATTTCTTTGGAAGGTGCAGGCACATCTGCTAGCTTAGGGATGTGCTTGCCCCAGGGTTTGGTTGTAATAGGAGCCAATAGAGTCATGTCAGTCTCACCGTTACGGGACTTGACCCGCCAGGCAATGACACCTTTTTCCTCATCACGGACTACCCGTACTGAGTGACCTAGTGGTGCGAAGTCTGCGTAGCCACGAACATCGATCGCATTTTGAGGACAGGCTTTGACACAGGAATAACATTCCCAGCACATGTTCGGTTCTATGTTGTATGCACGACGTGTGGTTTTGTCAATGTGCATGATGTCTGAAGGACAGATATCAACGCAATGTCCACAACCATCACAACGAGTCATATATACAAATGTAGGCATTTAATTATCTCCGCTTGTCAGCGAGCTGACCATTTTTATTAGGGATGCTTATTCAGAATACTATTTAGCAATCCGCTTATATGAATTAATAATATATAAATTAATAATGTCGTGGCAGTTCGCGTTTGATTCCAAGACCCATATAAGGTGGCTTGTCGCCCATATAGGTGGGAATATCAGGAAACTTCGCCTGTAACTCTGGATCGGCCAAGTCACCCACATCAGGCAGGTTTTCTTGTGAACCATCAGCCTTTGTAATTCTCTTTTGCATCGCTGCAGCAGGTTTGAAAAACATGTGTGAAAATTTCGACCAAGGT
>JBLILW010000007.1:0-27866 GCA_047638435.1 Urechidicola sp. | reverse complement strand
ACCTATGGGCAAACAACTATTTAAAGTTGTGTCCTATTCATAATAATAAGTATAAATTTTTATAATCAATAATCTCCCGGTGGAAAAACCTATGAAAAAACTATTCAGTGTGGCACTAATTGCTGCAACATTCTTTAGTGCCAATGCCTATGCCCAGTGTGACCCAGGCGAACGTGTTATTAAGTTTAGCTTTGTAACGGCCGCAACTGGACACCCTAAGGGTGAGGCAGCAACGGCGATTGCTGACCGTATAAATAGTGAAATGAACGGTAAAGCCTGTATGCAACTGTTCCCTAGTTCACAATTGTTCGATGACAATAAAGTAATGGAAGCATTGCTTTTAGGTGATGTTCAAGTGGCTGCACCGTCGCTATCTAAATTTGAATCATTTACCAAAAAGTATCGAATTTTTGACTTTCCATTTTTATTCAGCGACATGGGTGCTGTTAATACATTTACTCAAGGCCCTAAAGGCCAAGAGCTACTAGGTGCTATCGAAGGCAAAGGTTATGTGGGTCTTTCATATATATATAATGGTTTAAAACATTTTTCTGCTAACAAGCCATTAGTACTGCCTTCTGATGCGGCTGGCCTTAAGTTTCGTGTACAAACTTCTGACGTTGCTGTTGCAATGGTTGAAGCCATTGGCGGTAATGCACAAAAACTTGCTTTTAAAGAAGTATATGGTGCCTTACAAACCGGTGTTGTCGATGGACAAGAAAATACCTGGTCAAATATCTACACTAAAAAATTCTTTGAAGTACAAGATGGTACAACAGAGACTAACCACCAATTATTAACCTATTTAGCGGTAACGTCTAAGACTTGGTTGAATAGTCTGCCTAACGATGAGCGCGAGCAGTTTTTAACTATCTTTCAAGAGGAAACTAATAAAGCGAATGCACGTTCAACTGAAGTCAACGAAGCAAGTAAGCAAAAAATCATAGCGGCAGGTGGAAAAATTATTTCACTAACACCGGCTCAGCGGCAGGAATGGGTAACAGTAATGAAACCTGTTTGGGGTAAGTTTGCTAAAGACGTTGGTCAAGATACTATTGATGCGGCTGTCGCTGCAGGTCAGTAATCGTCTAATCTCAAAAGGCCTGCGTAAGCAGGCCTTTTGAGTATTTATTCTTTAATTAATCATACTTAAATTCAGTTGTATAAGTTAGTTAATGAATAAATAAAGGCCTAAGAATATTTTTTATAAGTGTAATAAGCCATTAGTTTTGGACTATCAATATGACCACGCTGTTCAATGATTAAATATTACGAAAGTATAAAACTATGAAAAAATTATCTAAAATTGTTGATCGATTCGAAGAAGATTTTATTGCACTTTTATTAGGTCTAATGGTGATAGTCACCTTTACCCAGGTGGTTGCTCGTTACGGGTTTAACTCTGGTTGGGGTAGTGCCCTAGAAATAACCCAAGTGTTATTTGCATGGCTGATTCTATTCGGTATGAGCTATGGTATTAAACGCGGCATTCATTTAGGCGTAGATATTCTTATACGCAAGTTTCCAAAACCTGTTTTTAAAGCCTGCGCTATATTCGGTGCGCTCGCATGCATTCTCTACGGTGTTACTTTTATCTCTGCCGAGTGGATTAGCCTATTTGGTTTTGATTCTGGCAAAGGTGGAGCCTGGAAATATTGGAAATTATTTTACGATGCCGGTTTTACTATGGAAGCGATTTCTTTGCCAGAATTTATTTATGGGCCCGATGAACGCTTGCCACGTTGGGTTGCTTATCTAATGTTGCCCATAGGTTTGGCATTATTTGTATTTCGCTGTGTTCAAGCATTGTATGCCATTATCACAGGTGATCGTGAAATGATTATCGCCTCGCACGAGGCTGAAGAACTTATAGAAAATAATAGAAATATTGTTGCGGATTAGCCAATAAAATAATTAAAGAGGATTCGTTGTGGAAAGTATTGTTTTATTTGGTCTTTTGTTTTTATTTTTATTTTTGGGAGTTCCCGTTGCAGTATCGCTAGGATTGTCCAGCGTACTCGTTATCGCATTTTTATCTGTCGATTCCGTCTCGTCAGTTGCACTACAGTTATTAAATGCCTCTCAAAAATATACCTTACTAGCCATTCCGTTTTTTATCTTGGCGTCGACCTTTATGTCAACCGGTGGTGTTGCTAGGCGGATTATTCGCTTCTCGGTGGCAACGATGGGGCATTTGCGAGGTGGCTTAGCTATTTCTAGTGTATTTGCATGTATGTTGTTTGCGGCGCTATCGGGTTCATCCCCTGCGACTGTTGTTGCGATTGGTGGAATTGCTATTGCTGCTATGCGCGAGGTTGGTTACACCAAAGATTTTGCCGCGGGTGTCATTGCTAATGCAGGCACCTTAGGGATTTTAATCCCGCCTTCAATTGTTATGGTGGTCTATGCCGCTGCAACTGATGTATCTGTTGGGCGTATGTTTTTAGGCGGAGTGATACCAGGCTTAGTGGCTGGCGTTATGCTAATGACGGTAATTTATATTTATGCACGTATTAAAAATATGCCTAAACGAGAGTTTGCCGGCGCTAAAGAAATTCTAGAGTCTGCAGCATCTGCTTCATGGGGTTTGTTATTAATCGCCATTATTTTAGGCGGTATTTATAGTGGTGTATTTACGCCAACAGAAGCTGCCGCTGTAGCCGCCGTTTATGCATTTTTAATTGCGACACTTATATATAGAGATATGGGCCCACTGAAAGGAGTGCCCTGGAAAACAGAGAGTGAAAGCTTTGCACAATCGGCAACCCGTAACCTGAGCGTTATAGTGAGAAAGTTTCCTGTGATATTTTTTCATAGCGAAACCCGTGGCGTAATGGTCGATGGTGCAAAAACGACCATCATGCTGATGTTCATTATCGTTAATGCACTGGTATTTTCTCATGTACTTGTGTCCGAGCGTATCCCGGACTTAATTACTACTTTAATGCTAGGCGCGGGGTTTGAATGGTGGCAATTCTTAATAGTGGTGAATATTATCTTACTGATTGGTGGACAATTTATGGAGCCATCAGGCCTCTTGTTAATTGTGGCACCGGTTGTCTTCCCGATTGCAATGGAGCTGGGGATAGACCCTATTCATCTAGGTATTATGATGATCGTGAATATGGAGATCGGTATGATTACGCCACCGATAGGGCTTAACCTATTTGTCACATCGGGCATAACGGGTATGAGTATGGCTCGCGTGGTAAAAGCGGCAATGCCCTTTTGTGCAGTGTTATTTGTGTTCTTAATTATTGTAACTTATATTCCGATTGTATCGACCTGGTTGCCAACATTGATGATGGGGCCTGAGATCATTACTCAATAAGAATGACCTCAGGGTTTAGCCCTGTTTACAACAATAGATTACTGGTTTAATTCTCGCCAGAACTTCTGGTCATATTTTTTGACCAGTTTGTTATAGGAAATCATGCTGCGGATTTCCTTTACGTAGGCTTCTCTGCGTTGCGAGTATTTGATTAGTCCTTTGGCTAGTTCGTAACCGTTCGGATTGGTTGACTTAGTTCTTGCCGCTACGCGTTGATTCCTGATCAAGCTGTATACTCGGCCGGTATTCAAATTGAAAATATACGCACCTACTGATTGCTGTGGGTTCGAAAATCGGCGTACTTCGTGTTTGGTGCCCTTGTCACGTTTTTTAGGAATGATGCCGCAGCCTTTTGTGTAACACCATTGGCCAAAGAAGTTATTGCCCTTTTTAGCAAAACGCGAAGTACCCCAAGCTGATTCATTCGCACCTTGAGCCATTGCAAGAGAAGGTGGAATGACGTCAACACGCTTTAGTAAGTTTTTGCGTTTCTTAGAATCGATGTTCTCGCAGTTCTTACTGTACTTCTGACATATTTTTGTCAATTGAGCTGACTTCTTGTTACTTTTGACAATGGCTCGTTCGACTAATATCTTTTTGTTTTCTGCCAGTATTAAAGGATACATGTAATTGAAAAACGCTTTCTTCTTTTGCTTAACATCTTTGATTTGGCCAAAGTCAGGCGTCGCTGATTGAACGATGACCGGAAGCGCAACCATTAGCGCAATCAGTAGTATTTTAAGTTTCATTGAGATAGATTCATTTTTTAGGAGAGGAATGCTTTAAGCCTAGATGAGAATTTTAATTTTATCAACAAACACTTAGGTCAGATTGTTTCTCTTGCATTGCCGCTATTCTGCTTTTTGATATTGTTTCGGCCAATGTTCCTTGACAACAGGGCTGTCAGCAGCCAAAGAGTGGCAGCTATTCACAAATAGTGATGATGATTCAGTGGGCTCACTATCATTCAGTTTTGAACGTTTCATCATTTCACTGGTAATGGTTTGGATTGCTGTCGTTGCCACAGGGCCTAGCAACTCGGTTAGGTGAGTACAACCTCGGTTTTTACCCATGGCCGCTTTTGATTTCAACGTCCAACCAGGCGCAATCTTCAAGCCAATCAGGTTTTTGGCAGTCGCTACAACGGATTTGCAATAAGTATAAGGCGATCTATCAATGACAGCCTCGGCATCAGTTATGGTCATTTCAATGTTGATGGTGATTCGAATCGAAATGTCGTGTAACGCTTCATCTGCTTCGATCCATCCTCCTCGGTCTTTATTGGGAAATCGGTACGGTTTTGTATCGACTATTCGGCCTTCAATATCCCATAACTCATCCTCTCTTTGGTATCCGTGACAAGTGACAACGCGAGTATGAGCAAGATTACGAGTGATAGATTCGGACAACGGCATAATAGAAATTCCTGAATTTTTTACTAATGTGTTTAAAGTATCGTATCAATATACTGTAACGAGTGCTTAAGCGATTGGGAAATCATGATCCTCACCAAGTATTTTATTCTGAGGAGTAAATCGCTAATATAATAATAAATTTACATAAGGTGTTAATGTAATAGACATTTTAAGTCTAGTCATTGGATCGAGTATATTAATTTTGTTATTTTTGGTTCTATGGATCAAAGAACGTCGAAACTTGCGAAATGAATACATCACTTATGTACTGAGAAGTAGCGAGGACCAAACCGAGAATACTAAAACGAAAATCTCAGGATTAGAAACTGGGTTTCGCGAATTTAAGCCTAAATTAGAAGATATCGGTGTGGTTTCGAAAGACTAATAGGGTCCATGGCGCGGGTTAAAATCAGCATTGCTGTTGGCGAGTTACTTAAAAAGGATAGCCAAAGTGGTTCCGATTAATTAGAATCAATTTACGTAACTTCACTAACATTTCTTTCACATTATCATCGTTGTCGGCAAGAGCTTTCTGGCTTTACCCGCTGCTCTTAATATTCTAAACCCACATGTTTTCTCAATTGATTAAAACTGATCGCAGTAAGGGTATCTTGATGTCTTTACTAGGTGTTTTTATTCTCAGTCCCGATGGATTAATTATCCGTATTCTGGGTCTGGATAATGCCACTCTGCTTTTTTACAGAGGAACCTTTTCAGCTATTGCTATCACTACTTTACTCCTGCTTTACTACCGCAAGCGCTTTTTATCTGTGTTATTGGGTATTGGTTGGGTTGGTATTCTCAATGGCTTTATGTTTGCCGTTACTAACATAGCATTTATTAATTCGATTCAATTAACCTCGGTTGCTAATACCATTTTGATTTTGTCGTCTGCACCTGTTTTTGCGGCAATATTGTCGCTTATTATTTTGAAAGAAAATCAAAAACCACTGACCTGGTTAATTATCATAATATCATTCATTGCCATTTTCATTATTGGTTTTGGTACCTATGGGTCAGGTGGTTTCCTGGGCGATATTATTGCCTTAGGTTGCGCTGTTAGCACTGGTTTCAGTGCAGTGTTAGCGCGGCTTAAAAAAGGCACCGACCTTGTGCCATCTATTATTGTTGGTAGTGTCATCACCGCCTTGTACGCACTTGCTAGTGCTCCAATTTCAGCGATCGATTCTACACAACTGATATATTTGTCGGCACAATGCCTACTGATTATACCGCTGGCATATGCGATCATTACTATTGCCCCTCGTTTTACGAGTTCTGCAGAGGTTCAATTGGTCTTTTTGCTAGAGAGTATTTTAGGTCCGTTGTGGGTTTGGGTAGTGATTAGCGAGACACCCCCAATAAATACAGTCATCGGTGGAAGTGTGTTGCTGGCATCCGTTTTCTGGTTTGCAATTGCCAGCGTAGGTGAAAGTGGGAATAATGTAGATGGTATCGCTACAATTAACGAAGGGCATCTTTAAAAATGCAATGCAAACTATTGAATAGGTCTTGAAATATGGCAATTAAACCCGTATTAAGAATGGGGCAAGAGAGTTTATTTGAGCTTTCTGAAGAGGTAATAGAATTCAACACTATACAGCTTGAATCGTTACTTACTGATATGTGGGATACGATGGCTGAGGAAAATGGTGCGGGTATTGCTGCGCCGCAAATTGGAATCAATTTACGCGTAGTTATTTTTGGCTATGAGAATAATTCGCGTTACCCAGATGAGGATGCAATTCCTCAAACTGTGCTTATCAACCCCGTTATTACACCAATAGGCGACGAAATGGAAGAGGGCTGGGAAGGCTGTTTAAGTGTCCCCGGCATGCGTGGACTGGTACCCAGGTTTAGCCATATCCGGTACCAAGGGTTTGATCAGTTTGGTCACCCAATCGACCGTGAAGTAGACGGTTTCCATGCCAGAGTAGTCCAACACGAATGTGATCATGTCGATGGTATTCTCTACCCTCAACGTATTGAAGATATGAGTTATTTTGGCTTCAGCGATGAGCTAGAATCGAACAACTATTTTCAACCTTAGCCTTGCTATGGTGAGACGGTAAAGATGAATTCGGAAGACATTAAACATTTAGAAAAAATTGATGCCGATCATATTTGGCATCCTTATACCGCGATGCATGGTGGCAACCCAAATTATGTCGTCGAGAGTGCTGAAGGCGTACGAATCAAATTGGCTGATGGACGAGAGTTGATTGACGGCATGTCCTCCTGGTGGTGTGCAATGCATGGCTACAATCACCCAGTTTTGAATCAGGCAGTACAAGATCAGCTTGGCAGTATGTCGCATGTCATGTTTGGTGGTTTAACGCATGAACCAGCCGCTAAATTGGTTGAAAAGTTGGTAGAGATCACGCCAGAGCCCCTCGTATCGGCATTCCTTTCAGACTCAGGGTCGGTTTCGGTGGAAGTTGCGATGAAAATGGCAATTCAATACTGGCACGCCAAAGATAAACCCTCGAAATATCGATTTGTGTCGTTTCGTAATGGTTATCACGGCGATACTTTTGCAGCAATGTCGGTGTGCGATCCCGTCAATGGCATGCATAGCTTATTTTCTAATGTGTTGGCAAAACAGTTTTTTGTTGATTCACCTGACTGCAAATTTGATGAACCCTGTAATGATCAAGACATAGCATCCCTAGCAGAATTGTTGGTTACACGACAGGACGACATTGCGGCGGTCATACTAGAGCCAATAGTGCAGGGCGCCGGTGGCATGCGGTTTTATTCAGCGGAATATCTGAAGAAAGCTCGAGAGCTCTGTGATCGGTATCAGGTACTGTTAATTGCCGACGAAATCGCCACTGGGTTTGGTCGTACGGGGAAACTGTTTGCCTGTGAACATGCCAATATATCACCGGACATCATGTGTATCGGAAAATCGCTCACTGGTGGCTATATGACACTGGCAGCAACATTAACGACTTTGGACGTGAGTCATACGATAGACCAAGGCCACCCAGGTGTTTTTATGCATGGCCCAACATTTATGGCCAACCCACTGGCTTGTGCGGTATCTCTAGCGAGTATTTTATTATTAGAAGAAACTAACTGTCAGCAGCGGGTTTGCTCTATCGAAAAAATACTAGAGTCGAATTTGAGACCTTATGAATCCTGTGCCCAAGTGAAGGAGGTTCGTGTGTTAGGCGCGATTGGTGTTATTGAATTACACGAACCGGTAGATATGAAATGGATAACAGAGCAATTTGTTAAATCGGGTGTTTGGGTGAGGCCATTTGGACGTTTGGTTTACCTAATGCCGCCTTTCGTTATCAATGAGGATGATTTGACAACACTCTGTCAATCCGTTGGTCAGATTGTGAAATCAATCCGAAGCTAACCACCCATGTACTCAACTCAGAAGTGGATAACTTGAATCGGAATAAAAAGCGAATAATTAGTTTTAAGCTTATTGTCACCGTTCGCTAGTGAAAACTATGCACTTTAGTGCAAGGCTTTAGCTGCTATACAGCTATGATATTCTTCGGAGTATGAAGGAACAAAGACGTTTGGGGCATACAGTTACGAGATTAACAGTTCACTTGGTGTGGGTGACGAAATATCGATATCCGGTTTTGACTGGAGATACTCAGAAGAGATGTCGAAAGCTACTAATACAAATATGTGATGCTGAAGATGTTCGGATATTGAAAGGAGTGGTGAGTAAGGATCATGTGCATATGCACATCGAATACCCACCGAGACTATCGATTAGTGATCTAGTCAAGCGAATGAAAGGGCGATCGTCAAGGATATTGCAAGACGAGTTTCCAGAGTTAAAGAAACGATATTGGGGCAGGCATTTCTGGGCGATAGGTTACGGTGGATGGTCTACGGGGAATATCACAGACGAGATGGCTCAAAAATATTTGGAGCACCACCGAGATCCATCGAATGGTGAGACAGGTAATATCATCCTCGAATGAGATACCGGACTTTCAGTCCGCCCAGCAACCTATGGACTTTTAGTCCATAGTCGTTGAGTTTTAAGACAACATTGTCATTAAATGAATCCAGTGAAATATGTGCTCTAGTTGCATGGGAGTAGCGAACAATATTAGACAGGCCTTCACGAACCAGTTGTAGTAATTGT
Organism: Urechidicola sp.; assembly: GCA_047638435.1. Lineage (GTDB taxonomy): Bacteria > Pseudomonadota > Gammaproteobacteria. Next base: position 18,997 of record JBLILW010000007.1, on the reverse strand, counting down.
AATTCTTCTTCTGCGCTAAGTTCTTCACCACTGATCCCAATATCAGAGTCAATAACGATTGTCGTGCGCTGTTCAAACTCGACAATTGAATCTTCGATCGAGCTAGCGAGATGTTTGCTATTCAAGGTGAGGCGAAACGTCGTCATTAATTCGCGAAGCTGGCTATAGGCAAGGTTCAGGTTGCTCCGAAGCTCGTTGACGGCAATATCCAGTTTTGAATAATCCGTACTGCTATTGCGTTTATTTTTGTCAATATGCGATTGTAAACGGGTCGATTGAATTTTTAAGTAGGTAAGTGATTGCGCGAGGGAGTCATGAAGTTCGCGTGCTATGGCGGCTCGCTCTTGATAGACATCCTTGCGTCGATTAATTTGAGCGCGTCGGCTACAGCAAATAACCTCTGACAGTTGGTTGGCAAGCCGAGTATAAAAAACACGCCGTTCGACATCGGATAATTTCTGTTCGATTAACAAGATGCCGTATAAAGCTTCTTCATCCCAAAGGCCGATTGCCATATAGGTGCCGGAGTCAAATTGATCACTAATATCAACAATGGTATTACCTGTTTTCTCGATCTGGCTGAGAACTTTCAAAGGTAAATGGCTGGTGGGCGTTTTACCTGTTTGATCATCATCTACTGCCAATGCGGCCAATTGTCCTGTCTGCTCTTCAAACACATAAACAGCTAGATGTTTGGCACCGGTATGTTGTTTTACCAATTTTAAAATTGTTGAAAATGGCTCGGTTATATCCGGACTTTCGATTAACCGATGGATAGGTCCGAACAGAAAGCGCTCAGATTGATAGTTGGTAGCTGGTTGCAATTGGTTAATCGCAATTGTGCGTTGTTGAGTATGGCCACCAAACAACACGCAAGTAATACTGAAAACTAATGCGAATGTTGCAAGGACTGGGCAACCACTCCAAATAAAAACAATGGCCAATATTAATCCAAGCAGCGCCACCATCAAGCTTCTAAATAAAACGGGTGATAGGGATTGACCAAAGGTGATCAATGTTGCCTGTTCTTCGGGTTTTGGATTGAGGTCTATTTTTTTTGTAGCGTGTGCATGCTAGATTTTAAAACTGCTTTGCCTGCACGGTAAGATTGTCATTGCCGTTGAAGTATAAATTGTGAAATGTAAAGACTGAATCGCTGGTTTTAAACTAATACTGTCCATTGCTTTGCTCATTCTCTCGCATCACCAAATTGTCATCATTGTAATTCAACTCAGTGGGCAGTGGTAATTGAAATGGTCATTGCTTGTGATGATCTTGCTGCAATGATGATGAATTGAGGCAGCCGACAGCCGATAGGCTCTATATACTATGTTGTAATTTGAATTTGTAATGACGAAGGGTGGATAATGACCATAACTAATGAACCTGAAGATACGCGCCCCGATGAAGGTGAAGGTATCGATGCTAATGAGGATATTGACGACGATAATCGAGGTAACAGGGCAGAAGCCGAGTCAGTTGAGAGTGCGCTAGGGCTTAGTAGCCTGACCGATCATCCTTACCAGGTACTAACACCTGATGTCGTTATTGATGCCGTTGAATCGACAGGAAGGCTTTCAGATGCTTGCATTTTGGCGCTGAATAGCTATGAAAACCGTGTCTATCAAGTAGGCATAGAAGAGAGTGAGCCTGTCATAGTCAAGTTTTATCGTCCCAATCGATGGAGTGTCGAACAAATACTCGAAGAACATGAATTTACTCAGCAGTTATGTGACCTTGAAATTCCAGTAGTACCGCCACTCATCATTAATGAACAATCAGATACCCCGACACTGGCGCGTTTTAATGATTTCTATTTTGCTATATATCCACGCCAGGGTGGGCGCGCACCAGAGCTTGATAATCTCGATCATTTGTATCGGCTGGGACAAGCGATTGGTCGAATTCATGCGGCAGGTGCAGCCTTTCCATTTAAGTACCGAGTGCCATTCACGGTTCAGGCCTTTGGAAACGATAATGTTGCATACCTGCTGGAAAACAACTTTATCCCAGCAGATTTGGTGCCTGCCTACCAATCGATAGCGGCAGAGGTGCTGGCCGAGATAGAGCGCAATCATCCCGAATCAAAACAACATAAACAAATTAGTCTGCATGGTGACTGTCATCCCGGCAATGTGTTATGGCGTAATGACAGCCCACATTTTGTCGACTTTGATGATGCCATGACCGGTCCCGCGATTCAGGATCTGTGGATGCTGCTGTCGGGTGACCGAATCAATCGACAAAAGCAATTATCCGAAATCATCGAAGGATATGACATGTTCCATTCCTTTGATGTGCGAGAACTTAAGTTGATAGAGTCACTGCGTGCGATGCGTGTTTTAAATTATAGCGCCTGGCTAGCGAAGCGATGGGATGATCCTGCATTTCCCCAAAGTTTTCCCTGGTTCAATACACCTAGATACTGGTCAGAACACGTACTTGAGTTGAAGGAACTCTTGTCGGCATTACAGGAAAAGCCGTTGACGATGATCGACAGCTAAAGCAGAAATTAATATTTCTTGCCTGGTGTGATTGCCTAGGCAACTAGATTACTTTGAAAGTTTGAGGTGCCTGATACTTTTCAGGCAGCTATCGCGCGCGTTGTGCCAATACTGTTTGGGTTGGTCACGATATTCCATCACGTTAAAGGTTCTCTTTAGATTAACGATAAAAACGAAATTATGGTACCTATTGGAACAAATCTGTTGAAGATGCTGGTTTATTGACGCTTTTGGTTAAGTCCAGTATTCGGTCTGTTTAGATCAGTCGGATTGAAGGTGTTTGAAATGAAACACCTTCACTCCAACTAATGAAGGCACTAGAGTTACTACCCAGTAATGGGCACTAGAGATAACTCGACACGTCGATTCTGCGAGCGTCCTGCATCGGTGGCATTGTCGTCAATTGGATGAAGTTCTCCGAAGCCAACCGATTCAATTCGAGCGTCAATGACCTGTTTCGAAATTAAATAAGCAGAGACGGTTGCCGCTCGACGTTCTGATAATACTTGATTAGATTGTTTAGAACCTTGGCTATCGGTATGTCCTGCAACCACAATGATGGTCTTTTTATATTCGTTCAGTACCAAAACAACAGAGTCGAGCGCTTGTAAGAAGTCTGCATTAAGTTGATGCCCACCGGAAGCAAAGGTGATATTGCTGGGCATGATCAAGTTGATGTTATTGCCTTCACGCTCAACACTGACGCCCGAATCCCGAAGTATTTTTCTGAGTTTTGCTTCTTGTGTATCCATGTAATAACCAACACCACCGCCGACGATTGCACCGATACCTGCAGCTTGTAGTATTTTTCGCTTACGCGTCTTGCTGTTCTTGTTTTTGTTTGCTAAATAGGCGAGAACAACGCCAACACCTGCACCAATACCCGCACCTTTAGCTGTAGCGGATGTTTTTTGTTCCCCCGTGTAAGGGTCAAAAGTTTGGCAGCCAGATAGCACTAAAGCGCTAACAGCAAAAATTGCGATAATTGATTTTCTCATAGTGTGTGATATTTCTCGATGGTTGTGTTGGTTAGAAAAATTAATGGGTGAAAATGTCTCGCATTATATTCAAATATTGATTTCAAGGAACAAATAAAGTAGCACAGTGTGGCAATGCTATAATTGGAAGATTAAGCTAGGATTAACGTAAGGAAATCGTCATAAAGACATGTTCACCATACCGGATTGCGTCATCCAAATTAAGACCAAACTGCTTCGTCACAGGTTTCTCCGGTAAAAAATATTACCCTTTGTCTCGCAAGTCTGACCGTGGTGATACTCTAATAATTTAGGCCCTTAATTATATAAATCTGTAGTTGTTTTTGTAAGTTGTGAGCAGTGAACATAGTTTAGCTCTAGGGCCCTTCGTCGCAAAACTATAAGTTCACATTCTTGTATCTCATAGACTTAAAGCAGATATATTGTTTAACAAAATTATCTTACTTTTAGACAATCATTGGTTTGCTGTCAGTTTACAACTATGCTAAAAAAATATTAGTGAGTTTTTACTAAATTGCTTTACCACGGAGTAAATATCATAAAATCTGAAAATATTGACCTAGATGTAACTTTATCTCATGCAGAGTTATTAGGTGAAATTGCAGTCTTGCGTGAAAAACTAAAATCTGCCAAAAAGCAAAGTGAGATCGAAAAGTACCGGCTGAGATTAATATCAAAAGATCTCAAGCTGGGCTTTTGGGAATGGAACGAGGTAGAACATAGGGCTGTCGATTACTCCGAAGAACATGCTTTTATTCTTGGACTAAGTCCTGAAGAATTAATATCACAATATCAAACGGTAAATGATTGGGCCAAAGTTGTACACCCCAACGATCTCGAGGAGTTTAATCAAAATATAGCCATTAGTAGTCAAACCAGTTTAAAAACTGGTGACGGATTTTCTTATGAATATCGAATTATCCGACCCGATGGCCAGATTCGCCATGTCAAAGAAACAGAGCATGTAACGGTAAATTCTGGTGGAGAAATCATCAGTTCTTTTGGTACTCTTCAAGATATAACCGAATTCAAATTGACCGTGAAAGCACTTCAGCAAAGTGAGGAAAGTTATAGCTCATTATTTTTTAATTTGCCTTTGGGGACACAGGAAGAGGATTACTCGTCGGTAAAAAAAAATCTGGATAAATTACTCAAGAAAGGGGTTGTCAATATAAAAGCATATTTACAGGGAAATCCAGAGTTTTTAGTCAATCTGGTTAAGGGCATTCGTTGCACAAAAGTGAATCAGGCATTGTTAAATATGCATGGCGCTGATTCGGAACAAGAGTTTAACGAGGAAGAGGAAGATGTTGATAAGTGGTGGAATGAAGGCTGGGTCAACTTTTTTTCAGATGAAATTAGCGTATTTTCTTCGAATACATCTCGTTATTATGAAGGCGAACGAGTTGATACCCGTTTAGATGGCTCTCATATTAAAACTCGATCGATTGCCTCGGTTGTGCCAGGGTTCGAAGAAAGCTGGGCCAGAGTACTTACCATCCATGAGGATATTACTGATCGCAAAAAAAATGAGGCGGCATTAGTCGAGGCGAAAATAGTTGCCGAGAAGGCTAATCAGGCGAAATCACAGTTTCTGTCCAGCATGAGTCACGAATTGCGTACACCACTGAACGCAATTCTGGGGTTTTCACAATTATTTGAATATGACAAAGTAATTAGCAAGCATCAGCGTTCAAACGCTCTGGAAATAAATCGTGCTGGAAAACACTTAATGAGGTTAATTGACGAGGTACTTGATTTGTCTCGCATTGAGTCTGGCAGCCTCTCTATGTCAGTGGAGCCAGTCCCGTTGTTAGATATCATTAATCAAAGCCTGACCTGGGTATCTGACATGGCGAGCACCCGTGGTATAAATATTGATTTTGACGCAGTGCCTTTCACTGATGTTTTAGTTGACGCAGATGCGCTTCGTTTAAAACAGGTTTTCCTTAATTTATTAACCAATGCTATTAAGTACAATCGGCAAGGTGGGCGTATTACGATCATCTGCGACAGGAATCAAAAGGGTAAGTTTAGTATCGGTGTTAGCGATACCGGTTCAGGTATTGAAGCCTCTCAACTGGATGACCTTTTCCAACCATTCAACCGCCTGGGCGCAGAATTAAGTTCGGTGGAAGGCACGGGCATTGGTTTGGTAATTACTAAACAATTGGTGGAATTAATGAAGGGCAGTATATGGGTCGACAGTACAACTGGAAAGGGTAGTACATTTTGGGTTATTCTAAATGAAATTGAACCGTTAGTGCCAACACTTGACCGATCTGTTGACGCAGCTTCTGATAAGTTGGACCTAGTCACTTCATCCTGTCCTCCAATTTTGGTGGCTGAAGACAATATAATCAATCAGGCCCTAATGAGAGTCCAGCTCGAAATCATTGGTTACAAAGCAGACTATGCATTGAACGGTCTAGAAGCATTAGAGTGCTGGCGTAAAGGTAAATATGACATACTATTGACCGATATTAATATGCCTAAAATAGACGGATATGAATTGACCCGCACTATTAGATTAGAAGAAAAGGGCGGTAAAGAAAAATTGTTCATAATTGCTATTTCAGCTAACGCTATGGAGAGTGATATCCAGCAATGTTTTGACGTGGGTGTTGATGCAGTCATTTCAAAGCCCGTAGAACTCGAAAAACTCAGGGAAACGCTGGCACAGTGGAACCCGAAAAAACCAGCGGTCGATTTTGGCCCAACCGAAGATTATGATTGATGATAGTAAAAACTAAAACCAATAATAACGAAATATGCCATCAGGCTAATGCAGTAGATTTAACGATTTTAGAGCAATCAGTCGGGACAAATATAGAAATACATCATCGTTTGTTAAACGCATTTGCTGGTGAATTGTCGGTTGAAATCAGTGCGTTGAGACATGCTGTTTCAAGTAGTAGTCATCACAAGCTTTCTGACGTAGCTCACAAATTAAAATCTTCCTCGAGAAGTATGGGGGCGGTCTCCTTGGGAGATATTTGCCACCAACTTGAATTGTCTTCACGTTATGGTGATTGGCCCGAGATTGAAAAATTAATGCAAAAACTTGAGTTAATTCAAATTGAAGTGGTTCAATTTGTCGAAAACCTTGGTCGGCAACCAACGATAGTAAAGATCAGTGAGAAACCGAATCAAATGCCTGAAGTGCCGACATCTTGCCTATCGGTACTCGTGGTAGATGACGATTATATTGTTAATCGAGTGACAACCGTTATTCTAAACGATTTAGGCATTAAATCAGTGCAAAGTGCACTGTCTGGTTCGCTTGCATTAGACATTATTAAGCACAGTTTGGATTCAATAGACGTTGTTATTTGTGACTTAAATATGCCGGGCATGGATGGCATTGAGTTGATACGCCATCTCGCAAAATTAAAATTTAGCGGTGCGATAATTATCCTTAGTTGCGAGGATGTTCGTATTTTAAGAACGGTAAAAAACTTGGCGATCGAACATGAATTGCGGGTGCTCGGGGTACTGCAAAAACCAGTGTTATCAACAAAAATTCGCAAAATGTTAGATCTGCTTGATCAAGAAAAGACGGCAGGAACCCCGATTCAGGGGGAGGGCGTAACGCTTAAACAATTGAAGCAGGCTATACGCCAAGATGAACTAGTGACCTATTTTCAACCTAAAGTTGATTTGAAGACAGCCCAGGTAGTTGGTATGGAGGTACTGGTGCGGTGGAAGCACCCTCAAAAAGGCATCATTATGCCCGAATCTTTTATTTCTGTGGCGGAAGACAATCACTTAATCTCGGAGCTTACGAATATCGTTTGTAATAAGGCGATGAAGCAGGCCGCTTTTTTACAAGCGCAAGGGTTCAATCTTAATATTGCTATCAATATTTCGGTAGATACACTCGATAACCTCGATTGGCCAGACCTGATGGTCGAACAGATAGAAGTCGCTGGAGTCGCTGCCTCGAGTATTACCTTCGAAATCACTGAAAGTCGGTTAATGGAACATATCTCAGTGGCACTGGATATACTCAGTCGTCTCAGTTTAAAGCGGTTTAATCTGTCGATTGATGATTTTGGTACGGGCTATTCCTCGATGGAACAGCTCCAAAGAATACCGTTCTCAGAGTTAAAAATTGATCGAGCTTTTGTTAGTGGTGCCGACGAAGACGATTCGGCAATGGCAATTCTGGAGTCTAGTATTTTACTGGCCAAAAAGTTGGATATGAAGATAGTTGCGGAAGGCGTCGAAACACAACGGGAATGGGATTTGATGGTGAAACTTGGTTGTGATCAGGTGCAGGGTTATTTTGTTTCAAGGCCAATGCCATTTGATCAAATACTCGATTGGCTAATACAGTGGCAGTCTGACCATAGTTAAATCAGCGGCTGATGTGCGTTGTATTCATATTTAAGATGTGTGGTGCTATAAGGAAAATTTCAAGTTCGAAAAAAACAGGTGGGGGCCGTTCTAGTATATCCCTGAACTTCTTGGCATCCATGCGACATTCTATTTTGAATTTCCAAAGGTCGGCAACTACCAAAGAACGGTCTAGATGGATGCCACTTTCTCTCGCCAGGCAGTAACGCCACCCGCTAATCCGATCATAGCCATTCCGATTAATGCCTGTTCAGTCGGCCAACGATCAAAAATAACTCGACTCCAGATTGCCGCAAATATTAAATAACTGTAATCCATAGGTGCCAACCAACTGGCATCCGCTGTTTGATAAGCGCGGCTAATGCAGATGTTGCCGGTCAAGTTTAATATGGATGTCAGTAACGCGAATCCAGCAATAATCAATGTTAGCTCGGGCCAGCCAATGGCAACGAAAGGCATCGACTCTTGTATGCTGTCGGATAGAGGAAATATTGATAGCAATGTGACACCGACAAGCCCGACGACTAGAAACCCAAGTCCAGCTGCAAAAGCAAGGGCGAGCGGGCTTTCATCTCGACAGGCTTTACGTATTGTCAAAATATTCGCAGCGTAGAAAAAACCAGCAAGGATAGGTAGCAATTGCACTGTTGAAAATTCACTGCTCCAGGGAGAGAGCACTAGGGCTGAACCGATAGCACCTAAACCAAGTGCACCACATCTCCAAATCCCGACTCTTTCGCCTAATATGGGTCCAGCCAATAGTGATACAAAAAGTGGGTAGGTATATAGTCCTGCGGCCATCTGCGCAACAGTTAAAAATGGAGCGCCAGAAAAGAAGAAAAACATGCAGACTAATAAAAATATGGATCGTAAATAGACCGCTTTCCAGTTTTTAGGGACAAGGAGACTAATGCCACCGCTAAACACTGCCAATATTGCGGTAAAACTCAAATTACCAAAGGATCGCAAGGTTTGAAATTGCCAAAATGATGTATCAGATGACATTAATTTGACGAGTGAATCTTGAAAGGCAAGTACAAATGCAGCAGTTAGGACAAGCATTAGAGCCGCTAATGGTCGATCAGATTTTGGGTGGGAAAATAAGGTAACTTTCATTTTTTTGTGAACATTTTTTGATAGACAATGGGTTGTCAATTTTTTAGTCTCTGCAGTCTATCTAAATCAATAGTAAGATCCAATTGAAAATGAGCATGTTTTACGATCGAATTTATTTTTTTGGTGACAGTATCACTCTGGGTTGTGACGATGGCATTGGCCTAGGTTGGCCGGGTAGAGTCTGCCATGGAATGACGAAAAATGAATGAGAAATAGCTGTTTATAATCTGGGAATAAATGGTGATACATCGGTGGATATTGATGCGCGTTGATACAACGAGATGATAGCTCGCAACTGAGATTCTGTTGAATTGCTTGTTTTTGCGTTCGGTTTCAACGATGCCGCCCATAAAAACTCAGATCATCCACAAGTTGAACTAGAACTATCGGTCAAGACGACATGTAAGATCATGTCTCAGGCACCAGCAATATCAAAAGTATTAAGGATAGGGCCGACACCATTGGATGAAACGGTGAATACCCTAGACGGCTCTGGTGGACGCTGGCTAATGTATAACGAAGAAATTAAAAAATATGACCACGCCTATGCAAACCAGATGAAGATTGAATATCGGCCTCTTTATCAAGAGTATCTGGTAAGCCCGCGCTATCGGGCTGCATTGGTGGCAGGTGACAAGGTGCACCCATTCGATGATGGTTACGCAATGATTGCGCAAAGTGTTACAAATTGGGATGCCTGGCGAAAATTATTTAGGCCGTAGCTTGCCTTACTAACCTCGCCTTATAAATAAGGCGAGGTTGATAAATCAACCACCCGATTGATCAGTTGTAGTATTGATTTTTCGTTCCGCGATCCCACCATTTTAATAAAGTGTTATCGAGTGCCGTTTGAATCCCAATACCCAGTTTTTCGGGTAGTGACTTTTTGATTTTATATTTTACTTCGAAAACGTTAGATTTTTCACAGGCATTGCTGATGTATTCGTCACTGGTCATGAGTTCGTCGACTAATGACTTGCCTAATGCTCTTTGTCCAAACCAAATTTCTCCTGTCGCCACTTCTTCGATATTGAGCTGTGGTCTGTGTGATGTGACAAACTCTTTAAAAAGGACGTGGATGTCTTCGATATCTTCAGCAAACTTTTCTCGGCCTTTATCGGTGTTTTCACCAAACATGGTCAGTGTTCGTTTGTGTTCACCGGCAGTGATCATTTCAAAATCGATGTCATTCTTTTTAAGTAAACGATGAAAGTTAGGGATTTGGGCGACAACACCAATAGAACCGATAATCGCGAAAGGGGCTGCTAATAGTTTGCTCGCAAGACAGGCCATCATATAGCCACCGCTTGCGGCTACTTTATCGACACAAATGGTCAGCGCTATTTCGCGATCTTTTATGCGTTGTAACTGAGACGATGCGAGCCCATACGCATGAACCATTCCGCCACCGCTTTCGAGCCGAACCACAACTTCGTCACTTTTTTCGGCCAGTGACAGTACTGCAGTTATTTCCTGACGCAGGCTTGATACTGCCGATGCTTTTATATCGCCATCAAAGTCGAGGACAAATACACGACTTTTCCTGTCAGTTTCTTTGTCGCTTTTCGGGTCTTTTGTACCACTCTTTTTGGCGCTTTTCTTAAGTGCTTTGAGGTGGGCTTTACGTTCGGCTTTTTCTTCTTTATAACGTTTTTTTAAGGTCATTTTGAATTCATCTTCGTCGATAACAGCAGAACTAAGCGTATCGCGCAGGTGGTCCATTTCATCATTCACTCGAGTGACTTCAATATGACCTTCAGGTCCACCCTTAGGTTTCATGCTAGCCGTTACTGAAACAACCACCACGGCAACAATACCGATAATGATGGTTAATAATTTAAGTGCAAAAAGTCCGTAATCAAAAAAGAATTCAGCCATTGGGTTTTAATCTACCAGTGATTTGAAAGAAGCCGCATCATACCCGTGTGTTAATCGTGATTACATTAGTATTTTATGGGCATCTCTTAAAAGTTACTTTTTCGACGATAGCTGCTTGTAGCTTAGTGGTTCTTATTTTAGAGGAGGCATTATAATGAATTAGAAAACTCAAACCTGATGTTTTGCGGATATGGAAATACGTCCTCGTAGATTCCCGCTTTAATTTTGTCCTGTTTCTGGATCCAGAAATCAGCGTCTAGTAAGTCTTTATGATGTTTTAAAAATGCCTGCCGTACACGATTATCGGCAAATATAAAGGTCACAAATTCCTCCGGAAAGACATCATTAGGTGCAATGCTGTACCAGGGTTCAGCTGCAAATTCATCTTCTGGATAGCGCGGCGGTGGAATTTTCCTGAAATTACATTCGGTGAGGTAACATATTTCGTCGTAATCATAAAATACAATCCGCCCTTTGCCTTGCCCAGTAACGCCAAAGTTCTTAAGCAATAGGTCACCTGGAAAAATATTAGCTCCGGCTAATTCTTTAATGGCTTGCCCGTATCCACGCATCAAATGTTCAACCGTAGCGTCGTCAGCACCCTTGACAGCGATGTTAAGTGGGATCATTCTGCGTTCAATGTATAAGTGTTTTATAACAATATAGTCTCCTTCGTGTGAAATGCTATTCGTACAGGTTTCATGCAGCTCTTCTAGCAAGTCACTGGCGAAGCGATTGTAGGGCAGGGCAACGTGCGAATACTCTAGTATGTCTGACATGCGTCCGACGCGGTCGTGTTGTTTGACCAAACGATAAGTATTGAGTACTTCTTGTCGAGTCACTTTTTTGGGAGGTTTAAAGTGGTCTCGAATCACTTTGAACACATAAGGATATGACGGTAATGTAAATACCGCCATTACCATGCCTTTAATGCCTGGTGCAAATATTAGCTCATCTTCTGAGTGCTTTAAGTGGTGGAGAAAGTCGCGATAAAAATCAGTTTTACCCTGCTTGTGTAAACCGATTGCAGAATAAAGGTCCTCTTTTTTACGGGATGGCATTAACCCCTGTAAAAATCTGACGATAGAAGAGGGCACGGGGTGATCAACCATGAAGTAGACGTATGAGAATTCGAACAGTCTAGACAATCCTTGATTACCAATAATTATGGCATCCGCAAAAATTGAACCATCTCCATTATGTAATATTGGAATAGCAAAAGGTATTTGTTTGTCAGCATTAATACATTTCCCAACGATGTAAGCTGCCTTATTACGATAAAAAACAGTGCTGATGGCCTGAAATTGAAAGTTTAGATGGGCATGTCTTGGGCGAGTGTAAGGGTATTTGATCAATGCTTTGATGATGTGCCTGACATCTCGCTTAATATCTTCAAACGTAAGGTTGATACCGGCATCGAGCAGCACCTGTTTGATCGAATCCCGAAATCCGCGCTTAGCTGGGTAGTAAACATGATAGGACGGTTGATCAGAATCGATAAATTCGGTTGAAACAACGCTGCGAACAAATATATAGTCATTATCGAAATAATCACGGTGGAACAAGCCACAAAAAACGGAATTGTAAAAGGTCTCTGCTAACTCGGGTTGGTGATGATTTTGAATCAGTTGGATATATTCACGTTTAACGTCAAACCATAAGAGACCACTGAAATTACTCATGTCGAATTGTTTTCTGAGAAATTGGTTCGCATCTTTTACGCGAGCATCGTAAAAAAGGATTCGTTTTTGCGATGCTTGGCGTTCTGCGTCCCAATCGGCATTTTCAAAACGCTCTCGCGCACCCTTAGTGATTTTTGAGAAAATTGAAAAATGACGATTGAAACCAGTCAAAATAGTGGTGGCGATATTTTTTGATAAATCTTTAATGACAACATCAGTCATGAACTTTTTCCATGTTTAGTAGTATGTTTGTAAGGCATTTATCAGCCAGTTCGTGCTCATTATTAGCGCGAGGGAATATTCAACCGCAGTCGGCGTTCCCATAAATTTTTGCGACTGATGCCGAGCATTTTTGATAGTTCGGTTTCGTTAAATTGAGATTGAAACTTTTTCACTACGGCGATGAAGTAGTCATCAAGTGATAATGGATGCTCTAGTCTGTCGAGTGTTCCGGAATTCGTAGTGTCTATTGCAGGCATTGATGTGAATCCTAAGTCACTGCTTTGTATCATCTTATCCGTGCAAAGAATGACAGCGCGTTCGATCACATTTTCTAATTCTCGCACATTGCCAGGCCAATGATAATGGTTCAGTTGTTGGTAAGCTTCGTTACTAAATTTGATTGCTTTGCGGTGAATTCGACGACACATTTTGGTTAATATAACGTCGGCCAATTGTTGAGTATCCGCTGCGCGCTCACGTAATGGCGGCAAATGTAACTCGAATACATTGAGTCGATAATAAAGGTCTTCACGAAATAGTTTGTCAGCGACCATTTGCTTTAAGTCTTTGTGTGTTGCAATCAAAATTCTAACGTTAACTTTAATTGTTTTGTTAGAGCCAACGCGACGAATTTCGTTTTCCTGCAATACTCGTAATAGATTGGCCTGCGCCTCCAGTGGCAACTCGCCAATTTCATCAAGAAAGAGAGTGCCATCATTAGCCGCTTCGATTAGTCCCTTTTTTAATTGCATAGCGCCAGTAAATGCCCCTTTTTCGTGGCCAAATAATTCAGACTCGATTAGGTTGTCGGCAAATGCGGCACAATTAACGCTGATGAGTGGGTGATTCTTACGGCTACTTTGCGCATAGATCGCTCGAGCAACAAGCTCTTTACCGGTGCCTGTTTCACCCAGAATTAGCACAGTGGCATCCGTTGGCGCGACACGATGAATTAGGTCGATTACTTTTTTCATCGGTTCGCAATTACCGATCATTCCATCGATTGGGTAGTCTCGGGCAACTTCTTGCTTGAGGATTTTATTTTGTTGTTCAATATTTGTTTTTTCTAGCGCTCGGCTTACGGTTAATACCATTTCATCGTGGTTGAACGGTTTGGATATATAATCGACTGCTCCCTGTTTCATCGCATCGACCGCTGATTGAACGGTTGAGTAACTAGTCATGATCAAAACCGGAATGGGTGCTGCTTTACTGATTAAGACCGTGCCGGGTTCGCCGGGTAAACGGATGTCCGAAATGATCAAGTCATAATCATGTATCGACTTCTCAATCGCGTCTGCAACACAGCCAACGGCTGTCACGTTATGACCTTGCTTTTCGAGTAAACGCAACAAGCTGTCACGAATAATGGGTTCGTCTTCAACGATTAATATATGGCTCATAGTTCTTTTTTCATATTTGATTAGCTATCTGATTAGCTATTGGGTGCAATATTTAATTTATTATCGGATGGTCCTGATCTGGGGAGTGAAATCTCAAACTGGCAGCCCAAATCATCCCTGTTACGTGCAGAAATACTACCGCCATGTTCCTGGATAATGTTATAGGTGAGTGAGAGTCCAAGACCGGTACCTTCACCGACGGCTTTGGTGGTGAAGAAAGGCTCAAAAATTTTGGCTAAATGATTTTCTTCAATGCCTTTGCCATAGTCTCTAATAATCGTTGTCACCGTATTGTCGTGTGCTAGGGCGAGTATTTCAATTATACCCCCTGGGCTAGAAGCGTCAGTCGCATTACTTAGCAAGTTAACAAAAACCTGAATCAGCTTTTGTGAGTAACCAAGGACATAAAGTGATTCATCACATTGATTGTCATACGTTAATTGCAGGTTAGAATGATTCAATGATACTAATTGTATCGCCTGATTAATCGTATGATGAAGGCTCAAGGGGTCGACAGAGTGATCGTCGATTCTGTCGGTATGACTAAAGTTGACCAAGGCCCGAACAATGTTATCGATACGTTCGGTTTGAGTCAGTATTTGTTCCAGACCCTGTTGTAATACCAAGGTATTCTCTGGTTCAGATTGTAAATCTTGTGCCAGACAGGCAATACCGGTTACTGGGTTGCCTATTTCATGGGCGACGCCTGTCGCAAGTTGACCGATAGAAGCCAGCCGTTCACTGTGTGCGAGCTTTTCTTCTAATGAATAGCGTTCACTATGATCTTCAATCAGAATGACAATGCCACTACGCTGTTTTTGATCGTGACTGACAACCGCTTTAAATAAGTTCAGAACATGAGGTTCTTTATTAACGATTGTTTTTAACTTACTGATTTGAAAATCTTTGCTGGAGATAAAAGATACCAGGATTTTTTGCCAGGGTTGTTGAATATTATCAATAGACTGCCCAATAATGGCATTTTGTTCAATACCCGTTAAACGCGCCATCGCATTATTCCAACTTACAATACGGTTGTCCTCGCTGACTGATACCACGCCTAATGGCAAGTCTTGCAAGACCTGAAAGTGAAATCGTCGTAACGTATCGAGTTCGCTCGAAACGCCTTCAAGTTTTGAACGAGTTTTTTCATTTTTGCTTTCGACAAACTGAATGGTATCGGCGAGTGCAGACTTGGTGGCTCGATCAAGTTGTAAATGTTCGTTGACGATCATGCGAGATAAAACTGGGCCGACTAATCCGGATAAATTACGGTTTATTTGCGCCCGTAATAAAGGTAGGGCAGCTGTATCCACGGTTTTATGATCCATTCCCAGGTCAGATAGCGCTCGCTTGATTTCACTGCGAGCAATGTCAGTACCAATAATTTTGGTCAATTGATGCTCAAATTCATCAATAGAAGTTGCCCTAACTTTACCTTCAGGTACTAAAAAACCTTTTCGAAAGCAGGCATCGGATACCTCTCGCTCTTCATCTGATTGTGGCATTGTGAATGAAAATAGAACGAAAGCGAGACTATTAAATACAAGTGACCATAAAGCACTGTCTGTCGTGCTAATCGCTAGGTTTGGGGTGTTTAAAAATGCTAATGCAATAATGCCTGCCCGTTCGAATAATGGTAGTAATAAGGTAATGCCCCAAATAGAACCGCCGACAAGTAAACCGGCAATAAAGCCAGCCTTACTGGCTCGTTGCCAGTAGAGCAAACCGACAATGCCAGGTAAACACTGCGCTACGGCCACAAAGGAAATAAGCCCAAGACCGGCTAATCCCTGATTATATTGCTGTACAAGGTAAAAACCGTATCCAGCCGCAATGATAAGTACAATGACTAGTCGTCGGCCCCAAAGTAACCACTGATACATATTTGTACCGCTGGACAATTTTAAAGGAAAGCTGGCAGGTAACACGAGATGGTTCATACACATTGAGGCGAGCGCCAGCGTTGTCACAATAATCATCGCACTGGCTGCCGATAAACCACCCAGAAAAGTGAGCACGGGTAAAATGGTTGAGCCGCTTGTTAACGTAATACCCAGCACATATAAGTCGGCCGGAATGCTAAGGTTGAGAGACTCTCCAGCCCATAAAATTGGGGGGATTGATATATTAAGGAGCAACAGGAATAGTGGGAATGCCCAGCTTGCAGTATAGATCGCCTTTGGGTCAGTGTTTTCTACAAAAATCATATGAAACTGACGCGGTAATAAAAATGAAGCGGCAAACGAAAGCATCATCAAAGTTGCCCATGGGCCTTCATTGACCGGTTTGAATAAAGCTGCACTGGCTTCAGGGTTGAGTTCAAGGTAGTGGTTGAGTTCAGAAAACCCGCCGAATATGCCGAATAATGCAAATAAGCCAACGATCAACAATGTCACCAGTTTCACCAGTGATTCAAATGCGATTGCCACAACCAAACCATGATGTTTCTCACGTAGTGAGATATGGCGTGCCCCAAACAAGGTAGAGAACAGAGCGATAGTGATGCAAAAACCAAGCGCCATATCACTATTTTGGGTACTTTGAGTCATTATTTCTAGGGTGTTAGTTATCGCTTGAATCTGGAGCGACATATAAGGCAACGTGCCGGCTAACATAAATAGCGTTACCAAAACCCCGGCTGCCTGGCTGTGATATCTAAATGCAAACAGATCAGCCAGTGATGCCAGCCGGTAACTCTCGGTTAACCTCAGAATAGGGCGTAATAGAATGGGTGATGCAACAAAAGCGATTGTGGCGCCAAGATAAATAGTCAGAAAACTAAAGCCTTCCTTTTGCGCGAATCCAACACTGCCATAAAAGCTCCAGGACGTGGCATATACGCCAAGCGACAGTGTGTATACCAGTGGGTGTCGAGCAATAGACTCTGGTATCCAGTGACGGTCCGTCGCAGTGGCAATTAGGAAAAGCAGTCCCAGATAAAGGATGCTAACCAGAAACAGCTGCCACAGCTCAAACTGCATGTTTTTTTAGATACCCTTGTAATAAATAGCTCAGTAAGATGATGACTGACCAAATTAGATAAGGTATTAACCAGTAACTGCCCTCAAAAGCCCATAAACCTATTAACGGTGGTAATAAAAGCAGTAAGGCTATAAGAACAACGATGATGGTAATTTCGTTGGGCCTAGATTGAGATGTTGATTCTGGCATGAATAGTGTTCACTGGTATCAAATCGTCAGCCTAAAGTGTTACCGATTGTTACGATCAGGTCAATGGGGAATCAATGTTGGGCAGCCGGTAAATGGCTATTTTGAATAAGTTTGTGGATAACTGTTAAATAATGCAAAGGACAGGAAAGGCCAATTTTTAGTGGTAAGTTAGAATCGATTGTGATTTACTCCTGCAAGAATTTTCCAGAACTATTTTTATCAAGTTCGAAGTATCGAACTAAAACCGTGTACTGGAGGAGATGCTGCAACATTAAAAAATAAATATAGCAGCTAGGGTGAAAAGGCGTCGATTTAGGCGCCTTTTTTTTGTTAGGAATTTTTATTTCAGCGACTTCAATACAACATTTAGCTCTGTCGATAACTATCGAGAAATTTTCCTAAAGCTTCAATAGCAGTTTTTAATTCATTAAGGTGTGGCAAAAAAACAATTCTGAAATGATCAGGTTGTTTCCAGTTAAATGCCGTTCCGTGGACCAGCAGAACATGTTTTTCGGTCAAAAAATCAAGTACAAATTTTTCATCATTATGGATATTGAATTTTTTAGTGTCAATTTTGGGAAAGAGATACATCGCACCTTGGGGGCGCGTGCAACTCAGGCCCGGAATATCATTAACCATTTGATAAGCCAGTTCCATTTGTTGATACAGACGACCTTCTGACTTAGTGAGGTCATTAATGCTCTGATAACCACCCAGAGCTGTTTGAATCGCATGTTGTGATGGTACGTTGGCGCACAAGCGCATTGATGAAAGCATATTGAGACCATTGATGTAATCTTCTGCCTGGTGTTTTGGCCCAGTGAGAAGCATCCACCCAGATCGAAAACCAGCCACTCGATAGTTCTTCGATAACCCACCAAAAGTAACGCAAATGACATCGCTGCTTAAGCCCGCAATTGGGATATGGGCTGCCTGGTTATATAGAATTTTGTCATAGATTTCATCGCTATAAATAATTAGGTCATTATCCCGAGCAACTGCTGTTATCGACTCTAATGTTTCTTTCGAGTAAACCGCGCCGGTAGGGTTGTTTGGATTGATGATAACGATTGCGCAAGTTTTTTTGGTGATCTTTGATTTGATATCATCAATATCAGGCTGCCAATGGTCGCTTTCATCACAAACGTAATGGACTGGCTTACCACCAGCGAGGGTTACAGCGGCTGTCCACAATGGGTAATCTGGCGAGGGAATCAATACCTCATCACCATCGTTTAATAGCGCTTGCATCGCCATCACGATCAACTCGCTAACACCGTTCCCGATGTAGATATCATCGACCAAGGTATTGCGTAATCCCAGTGTTTGGTAGTATTGCTGTATTGCAATTTTTGCTGAATATAGTCCGTTCGAAGGACCGTATCCCTGTGCTGTTGGTAAATTGTGAATGACGTCTTTTAAAATATCATCAGGTGCATCAAATCCAAAAGGTGCTGGATTGCCGATATTTAACTTGAGAATTTTGTGACCTTCATTTTCTAGTTTTTTTGCTTGATCCAGTACAGGTCCTCGTATGTCATAGCAAACACCCTTTAGTTTATTTGACCGTTTTATTTGTTTCATGGAATGGGTTATCACTATAAGAGGTGGTGGGATGATAGTTTCAATTTCGTATCATATCAAACGTGCTTTTATACTAT
>JBLILW010000006.1:0-28819 GCA_047638435.1 Urechidicola sp. | reverse complement strand
TGATCTGGGACATGGAAGAAGAAATTATGGGGAAAACAGATGTTGCATAGAACCCAGTTTAGCAACCTTAATGTGAGGGGTGAAAAATGATTATTGGTACTTTATTTATCGTCTGCATTGCTTTGCTGTTGTGGTCAATCTATTACGGTCGGAAACTGATCCGAACAGAAAAAATGGATGCATTATTTGGCAATCCGGTAAAGGCATTGGGTGGTTGGCACTGGATTATCGCGGGAGTTGCCAGTATTTTTATTATATGGATTTATTTTTCCTGGGATGCGGCGCGTTCGTATTACCCCGAGGCTGCCAATGAGCTCTGTCAGGTGGCGAAGCTCAATCGATCCGTTAATCCGATTCGATCATCTTTTCCGCTGGATAATCGCTTGCTCGATGGCACTAAGTTATTGGCGCGTGATTATGCGCAAATAACAGCAATGGAAGAGCATC
The DNA here is from genome assembly GCA_047638435.1 of Urechidicola sp. Taxonomy (GTDB): domain Bacteria; phylum Pseudomonadota; class Gammaproteobacteria. The sequence goes on along the minus strand of JBLILW010000006.1, from coordinate 28,372 downwards.
TAGACGCAGTCGATTTTAGTCAAACTGACCGAACAGAGTTACAAAGTATTCTCTTAGATATGCGGGCAGCATTGGCAGCTCAGGCAAATCCAAACTTAATCGACGCTGCTATTGCAGGACGATTCAAAGATATATCTACCCGAATTGATTCTGTAACAACTAACCTTGCCAGCACCGATAATCTGAAAGCCTATAGCCAGGCTGATATTAATAAGGCCCTTGCACAACCCGCCTGGGGAGAGACGTGGGTAGAAATTCCACCGTTACCGCGTACTGACCGAGGCCGTAAGTTTGATGCCGCGAGTGTTGTTTTAGATAAAATTGCCAAAGACTATGCTGGCATCAGGAATAACGGTATTCAGATCACCGATAAGCTTGAGGCATTAAAGGCACGTTATAGCGCTTTTGAAATCGATCAAACAGGTGATGCGAGCATGGTCCAGGCGCGTAAAGATCTTGTTAGGCAAATCAATAAAATTTACAAGCGTATCGATAATGGCAAGATCTTTCCACCAGCGATGACCGAGCTTGTCGAAGCCTCATTGATTGCGCTCGAACTAGAGAAAATAAACCAACAAGGTAGTCTCATTTATATTGATGCACTGGCAATGCCAGGCGGTGATATTTTAGCAGGTAACAGTGCATGCTCCGAGCAAGGGTCTGGCCGCTGGTTACCGAAACCATCTGACACAATGAGAACCTTCCTACGTATGGCCGACCCAGATATCGGCTACAAAGGCATTCCATTACTCTGGTACAAAATGAAACCAGTGGCGGAAATGATTGCTTTTGTTGTTCCCGATTGGCTGCCTGATTTAATACCGGGTGAATATCCTCGCCATGATGATACTGGCAAGGTATTGAGTAACTTCAAAGGAAGCCTGTATAACCTGTCGACTGGTGACTATGATTCTTTTGGAGTACCAGTGCCCACGGGACACGTCTGGGACTCAATTCTTAGAGTGCTCGCGGGGTTATTTTTTGGGATCATTCTGGGCGTGCCTTTAGGTTTGTTTATGGGGCTGTCGCGATTTGCAAAAGGCTTCTTTGACCCACTCATTGAGCTTTATCGACCGATTCCGCCGTTAGCCTGGGCGCCACTGATCTTGACTATTTTTGGTATTCATGACGACGGCAAGATCTTCCTACTATTTATGGTGGCTTTCGCGATTATGGTTATCTCTGCCAGAACCGGAGCGACTGGTACGCATCTATCCAAGATACACGCGGCGCACTCGTTAGGGGCTAGTAATCGACAAATTGTTCGTCAGGTTATTTTGCCGAACTCGTTGCCTGAGATTCTCACCGGCATTCGAATAGCGATTGGTGTTTGTTGGGGTACATTGGTTGCAGCTGAAATGCTGGCAGGTACCACCGGTATTGGTTTTGTCGAAAATGTTGCTCGTAAACAGTCTGACTACGAAATCATCTGGATGACGATTTTGATACTGGGTCTACTGGGCTTGATGTTTGACCTCATCATGAGATCCGTTATTAAGCGCGCTATTCCCTGGCGTGGTAAAGGCTAGGTTACCGATGGCATTAGTGCGGGCTGGAATATCATCAGCCCGTGCTAAGGTTACTTAAAAAAGGGTGCTAATTAACTTGATTTCTGATGCTAGTAAGAACTACTCAGATTGTATTATCAGCAATATTAAATTTATTTTGTCGTTATAGACCCAGCTTTCTCTTCTTTAATCCAGCTAAAATACACTTTATGATGGTGAGGGGGCTGTATACTTCCAACCGTTTATAATCATCAAATCATGTATAACAAACCCTAAGGAATTGGTAATAACGTGAGTACCCTTAAACATCTTTTTGACAGTAATCGACAATGGGCAGCTGATGTAAAGCGAGAGAACCCAGAATTCTTTAGCGAGCTATCCAAGCAGCAAGCGCCGGAATACCTGTGGATAGGTTGCTCCGATAGCCGCGTGCCAGCCAATCAAATAGTCCGACTGCCTCCGGGCGAAGTCTTTGTGCATCGTAATATTGCTAATATTGTGGTGCATACTGATCTGAATTGCCTGTCAGTCATTCAATACGCGGTTGAAGTGATCAAGGTCAAACATATTGTTGTCTGCGGTCATTATGGTTGTGGTGGAATCAAGGCCGCTATGGAAGACGAAGACCATGGGTTGATCGATAATTGGTTAGGCCACATTAAAGACGTCGCGAGAAGCCATGCTAAAAAGCTGGAAGGACTAGCGTACCAACCTAAACAGGACTTACTGTGTGAACTCAATATAATCGAACAAGTGAGTAATGTTTGCAGCTCTACGATAGTGAAAAAAGCTTGGAAATCTGGTGCAGACCTGACAGTACATGGCTGGGTATACGGTATTAACGATGGCATTATTAAAGATCTAGATACCAGCATATCGTCCATCGAGCAGTTAGAAAAAAATAGCGGTTCTGACTAGTCGCTATGAATGTTGATATAAAAAGAAATTCGAAAGAACTCCAGAACAAGTCACCTCAAATTATTGCCTAGTCTGAATTCAGCGCAATAGTTTGGCTTGCAAGCACAGGATTTTCCAATAGAATCCTTGCTTCTATTCTTTATGATTAAGCCTCATCACTATAAAATCTATGTCATCAATTGCTCAAATTATCGCTCAAGAACTTAATGTAAATTTAGTTCAAGTTGACGCTGCTGTCGTACTACTAGACGAAGGTTCAACCGTGCCTTTTATCTCGCGCTATCGAAAAGAAGTCACGGGTGGGCTGGACGATATTCAATTACGCCAGTTGAATGATCGACTGGATTATCTGCGGGAGTTGGCTGAACGCCGATTGAGCGTTCTCGGCAGTATTGACGAGCAGGGCAAACTAACCCCCGAGTTGAGAACGGCAATAGAGCAAGCTGATACTAAAACTCGTTTGGAAGATTTATATCTGCCCTACAAAAAGAAGCGTCGCACCAAAGGTCAAATCGCCATTGAAGCAGGTCTCGGGCCTTTGGCCGATGCCATCATGGCTGATTTCAATGTTGATCCAGAAGTGCTCGCCGAGCAGTATCTTAATGCAGAGTTCAATATTCCTGATAGCAAGGCTGCCTTAGATGGTGCCAAGTTTATCCTGATGGAACGTTTTACTGAGCATGCCGATTTGTTGGCTAGACTGCGCCAGATTATTGCGGACAAAGGCATGTTGATGAGTAACGTGAGTAAAGATAAAGAAGAGGCCGGTGAAAAATTTAGAGACTACTTCGACTATCGTGAACCGATAAGCAAAGTGCCTCCTCATCGAGCACTCGCATTATTTCGGGGTCGTAAGGAGTCTATACTGTCACTCAAACTGGATATTCCAGACTTAGGCTATGCTGATTTCCACCCCTGTGAAGCTGCCATCGCAAATGTTTTTGAAATCCCGTACTGCCCCGATAGTGATTTTTCAGGTAAACCGGCTGCCAGCAAATGGTTGACTGAAGTGGTGCGATGGACCTGGCGTGTAAAGCTGTTAATGCAAATCGAGACTGATTTGTTAGGCAGCTTACGAGATTTCGCGGAAGCTGAGGCGATAAAGGTATTTGCCGATAATTTGAAAGATGTGTTGCTCGCATCACCTGCGGGACAGCGCGCCACTATTGGGCTTGATCCAGGGCTTCGCACGGGTGTTAAGGTAGCTGTCATCGACAGCACAGGGCAACACGTCGATGACACCACTATTTATCCCCATGTGCCCAAAAATAAATGGGACGAATCGATTGCTACGTTAGCCAAGTTAGCGAAAAAGCATCAGGTCGAACTTATTGCGATTGGTAACGGCACTGCGTCACGCGAAACAGAAAAATTGGCAGCAGAATTGATTCAAAAGCACAGCGAATTGAAGTTAACAAAAATAGTAGTGAACGAAGCTGGAGCTTCGATTTATTCTGCATCAGAATTTGCGTCAAAAGAATTTCCTGATCTTGATGTCACGGTGCGTGGTGCGATATCCATCGCTCGTCGATTACAGGATCCATTGGCAGAATTGGTGAAAATTGACCCGCAATCAATAGGGGTTGGACAATATCAGCACGACTTGAGTCAATTCAAGTTGGCCAAATCACTTGATGCCGTCGTAGAGGATTGTGTAAACGCGGTGGGTGTCGAGGTCAATACAGCTTCAGTCGCACTACTCAACCGGGTGTCTGGTTTGAGCGAAACTCAGGCCAGTAATATTGTCGAGTGGCGTAATGCGAATGGTCGAATTAAAACTCGCGAGCAACTTAAGTCAGTTCCAAGGCTGGGTGCAAAAGCGTTTGAGCAGGCCGCTGGATTTTTACGTATTCAAAATGGTGACGTCGCACTAGATGCCTCAGCAGTGCATCCAGAGTCCTATTCGCTCGTGGCAGAAATGGCGAAACACCATGAATGTAAAGTGATAGAACTGGTTGGTAATAAATCAATTCTGGCAAAAACTCAGGCGAAGGATTTCGTTAGTGACAAATTTGGCTTGCCAACCGTAGAGGATATTATTACCGAGTTGGATAAGCCTGGGAGAGACCCTCGACCAGAATTCAAAGCGGTTAAATTTAAAGACGGGGTCGAAAAATTATCTGACCTGACCCCGGAAATGATCCTCGAAGGTAACGTCACAAACGTTACTAATTTTGGAGCCTTTGTCGATATCGGTGTTCATCAGGATGGACTCGTTCATATTTCAGCGCTTGCCAACAAATTCGTGAAGGACCCACGCGAGGTTGTTAAAACGGGCGATATCGTCAAAGTGAAAGTAATGTCAGTTGATGTTAAGCGCAAACGAATTGCACTCAGCATGCGCTTAGACGATTCAACTGCTGACGCTGAGTCGGCTGATAAACCTCGTAGTGACAGGCCTCAAAATGCTAAATCTCATCATGATAAACAAGGCGCAACAGGTCAATCGAATCAAAGGCAGATGCAAGCAAAAACAGAGACTAAATCCGAGGGAGCGTTCGCAGCGGCATTTGCAGCAGCTAAATTAAAAAAGTAGACCTTACTTGGATGCTTTATCACTACTGTCCCGTTTACGTGGAATCGTCATACCTGTGGATTGACCGGGTATCCAGCGGCTCGTTGAAACTTCTGGATTCCGGATCAGCAAAAAGCGTTGCCAAGGATGGCGGGTCCTCTATTTTTTTATGTTGCCTCAACATCATAATTTTCTTCTGCTTTTACCAGCAAACGTTTGAGTCAATTTTGCACAAACTTAACGGGATAGTTGGAATGCCTTATGGATACCTTATAAATAGAACATGGGCATCCGTTTTGTTAAGGATCGAATCGATTGTGACTATGATATTAGTTGTTCAAATTCATCAGCCGGTACGGGTTTGGAAAATAAATAACCCTGCCCAAAGTCACAGTTAATAGACTTTAAAAGGTCTTTCTGAAGTTGAGTTTCTATACCTTCGGCTACTACTTTGATGCCCAGTTTATGCGCCATCACAATTATGGCAGAACACAGTGCCAAATCATCGGAGCCATGGTCTAGATTTTGAACAAAAGACTGATCAATTTTTAGATAGTCGATGTCAAATTTTCGCAGGTACGAAAGCGATGAATAGCCAGTACCAAAATCATCCAGTGATACCTGTATGCCGGCATCACGAAATTCAAGCAGGGTGTTAAGTGCTGACTGGTCAGATGTCATCAATAAGCTTTCTGTTATTTCTATGCCAATGGATGAACCACTCAGGTCAAGTGCAGTTAAATGTTTTTTCCATGGAAAATCGATGGCGTTTTCGAACTGGATGGGTGATGCATTTACACTGATTTGAAAATCTTTTTTGAATGTGGTTCGCCAGTACTTACTCTGCTTTGCGGCTTCCACAAAAACCCAATCACCAATCTCGGTTATCATGCGGGTTTCTTCCGCTATGGGAATAAACTCAATGGGACTGATTAGTCCTCGATCAGGCTGTTGCCAGCGAATAAGTGCTTCAGCTTTAAAAATTTGGTTGCTATCTAATTCGACTATGGGTTGGTAATAGAGAATAAACTCCTCGTTTTTTATTGCATTTCGCAGGTCATACACAAGCGCCATGCGTTGTTCTGCCAGTTGTTGCATAAGTGGGGTAAAAAAATGGTAACAATTGCGGCCATTTTTTTTTGCAGCATACATTGCCTGATCCGCATTTTTTATAAGGTTGACTGATTTTGAGCCATCTTTCGGATATAGCGTAATTCCGATACTAGCCGAAATATAGGCGGTATTTTCACCCAAATTAAATGGCTTGGCCAATGTGTCAATAATATTTTGAGCGACATTTCCCACCCCTGATAAATAACTTAATTCGGATAGTATGATTATAAACTCATCACCACCCAGGCGTGAGACTGTGTCAGATTCGCGAACGCAGAGTTTAATTCTATTCGCTGCATCGATTAACAGTTCATCACCCCTATTGTGACCCAATGTATCATTTACATCCTTAAATTGGTCGAGGTCGATCAACAGTATTGCAAACTCTTTATTGTCTCGATGCGCCCTTTTGATCGTCTGAGACAGCCGGTCCTGAAACATGCTTCTATTAGGCAAACCGGTAAGAAAGTCAAAGTTGGCTTGGTACCATATTTTCTCTTCGAAATTTTTTCTTGTAGTGATATCTTCGAACACGGCTAGATACTGACTATTAACGGGGCCAGATTCATTTTCAATTACATTAACGGTTAACTCTACCCAAACGACACTATCATCTGGTTTGATGAATCGTTTTAGCATTTTGAAACGGTTTATCTTTCCTTCTTGTAGCCGTTTAAGATTATTCGTATTTTCTACCAGATCATCAGGATGTGTCATTTTTTGCCAACCTAATTTTTTAATCTCTGAAACACTTCGACCCACAATTTTTGTGTAGGCTGGATTTATTTCTAGAAGATTTGTCGTTTTCAAATCTATCAGTAACATGCCGACAGGCGCCGATATAAACATAGTTCTAAATCGATTATCTATTGCCTTTGCAGTCTCTTCAGTTTCTTTGCGTTCTGTGATGTCAATCATAAGCCCTCGCAACCATCGTGGACTGTTATCCTCCTTTACCACTGAGACTCGAAATCGAACTCGGACAATGTGGCCATCTTTTGCGATGGCTCGATATTCGGTTTCATACTTATCCTGACCTGCCTCGACGCATTGGCGGCAATAGTCTGCTACCGCCAATTGATCATCTGTGTGCATAGTGCGCAACCAAAACCCTGCTGTTTTCCAGTCTTCATCTGAATAGCCGAGTAATATTTCTGCCTGGGGGCTGACATAGGTGAACTGATCGGAATTAATATCATATTCCCAGACAATGCCATCGATGGTATCTACGATATTGCGGAAACGATCTTCCACCTGCCTCTGCTCGGTGATGTCGGTAACAATAGCGCCAAGACCGTTTACTGCGCCAGTATCGTCAAATACGGGGAATTTGATAGTTGACAGAGTGTGTATACGATCGTCGGTGACGAGTAATACCTTATCTTCACGATGCTGGATTTCTCCGCTAGATAGAACCGCAAGGTCAAGAATACGAGTCGCTTTGGCTAGTTCGGGGTTATGCACATCAGTTGGCAGCTTTCCAATGAGATCGCTATTTTTGACACCAAATATTTTTTCGAACTGTTTGTTGATCTTGAGATATCGACCTTCTCTGTCTTTTAGATAGAGTTCTACCGGTGCATTATCAAAAATAGCATCAATTTGCTGTTGGTTGTCAAGTAAGTCTCTTTCTCTCGAGAGTAGCTTTTGTAATTTGGTGACAAGTTTCCGATTCTCTGCGGTCAATTCCTCGAGTCGTAATGAGTCACTCATGTTGCAATTATCTTTACATTTAAAACTTGATAGTAGCATCACAAAATGAAGGTGTGATTATTTTCGTTGTAAAACGAGCAGAATTTATACTCAATAATCAGCGGTGATGGTTTTAGCGCAGCAATGTATATGTGAAAGTAGTTTTATGAACTGGAAAAATAGTAATTAGTCAATTACAAAGGTAAGCTGTCGTGAATTAAGTTCTATCTCTGTTCCTCCAAATAATGATCTGAGCCAATGGCAAAAGTTTTACTCTGTCATTAACATGATTACATCGAAATTGCGTGTTTATGTGGCTTTGAGGTCTGTCTAAAACGCAATGGTCATAAAATAGGACAAGGCAAAGCAATGGCTCCAAAAACTTTGCCGAATAAAAGGAGTGTCTGTTGATGTTAGTGGGTGATCAAACTCTAAAGGTTGAAATCACTGATATTCTTGCCATGCAAGCAATTACTCCAAACCCACATTTAGACCTAATTGAGTTTCGAAAGTCAGGAAAACTATGAACCAAAATTCTAAAAAACAGATTACCTCCCCTGAAACCAAAGAAGAGGCCACTCGGGTTGCAAAAAGTATGCAACGGCCAGGTCAAACCAAAGAACAGACCCGGCTAATTGCGAATGGCATACAAAAAGGTATTGAACAGTACAAAAAACAACATAAAGCGAAATCAAGAGAGCTCGACAAGCGACTGAAATTAAGTCAAAGGCAACCCAGCTCAAAGTCTGAAGTTGAAAGTGGACCACAAATTGACTATCGCCAACATTGGCTTCCCTGGGGGCTGCTGATGCTTAGCTGGTTATCGGCAGGTTTTTATTTTTTCTTTCAATGATGACATCAGTAGCAAAATTGAAACGAGTCGTTTTTATTGAAATGATGGGAATGCCAGGTAGTTATGATGCCCGTGTTTATGATCATTTCGAGGATAAGGATCAGGAGGGTCTTTGGTTTGTAAAAAAGTTTGGTCATATTCCAGGTATTTCGATTGATACTTGTAATATATGTATTGGCGAGTCTTTACCTAGGCCCACAGAAGTAGATGGCATTGTATTAGCGGGTAGTTATAACTCGGTTCATGATCATACCGACTGGCAACGAATGCTTTTGAACTGGCTGCCTGGGGTGCGTCAGCAGAAGGTTCCTGTTCTAGCCGTTTGTGGATCACATCAGCTTATAGCCCTCAGTCAGGGCGCAGATGTAATGACTGTTAAAGATGGCCCATTCGCTGGCACTTTCCCGATTTTATTAACGGAAGCAGGAAAGCATTCTCCTATTATGAGTTCAATTTTTGACAACGTCTGTTTTCAGTATGCAAACAGTGAGCATGTCGTTGGTATGCCCAAAAATTGTACTCTGCTGGCTAGTAGTAGCAAAATTCCTATAGCTGCACTTGATTATGGCGATCACTTTTATTCAACTCAATTTCATCCTGAAGGCAGTTATAAAACACTTGGAACAGTCTGGCGATATTCTCAGCCTGAGTTAATGAAAAATTACCATGATCAAGAACAAGGAGATCAGTTGGTGGCTAATTTCTTGCAGATTGTTCTGAGTAATAATCTTTTGGCGCGAGATTGAGCAAATGATTGATCTAATTATTTTTGATTGCGATGGCGTGCTGGTCGATTCTGAGGTAGTTGGCAACCGAGTTTATGCAGAGTATTTAACTGCACAGGGTTATCCGCACTCAGCCAGTGAATGTAATGCTAAATACCTGGGTATGTCGGATGTTCATGTCATGAATTTGTTTGAGAACAGTGGGCGAAGCCTCCCTGATACTTTTCTGAATGATATCAATAGCATTATGGATGACAAGTTGTCTAAAAATCTCAATCCAATATCGGGGGTAGAGAGAATGCTAAAGTCAATCGATATACCTTACTGCGTATCGTCATCGGGTACACCGATGAAAATACAGAATTCGCTCACAAAAACGGGCTTGATCAAATACTTTGATGGACATTTGTTTTCATCTGCTCAGGTTGAAAATGGTAAACCCTCACCAGACCTTTTTCTGTTTTCCGCCAATCAAATGGGTGTAAAGCCATCGAGAACATTAGTAATTGAAGATAGTAAGGCTGGCGTTATGGCAGGGGTATCGGTTGGTATGAAGGTTGTGGGGTTTACTGGTGGTTCTCATATTTCAGTGGGGCATTCGCGGAGCCTACTTGATCTTGGTGCACACTATATACTGACGGATATGCGGGAATTGAATGATTTGTTGCTCAGCCTTTAGGCGATCCTACTAATGTCATTTCTCTAAAACGCATATCCAATTCTGGCGTAAGCCCGATTGCCACCTTTGGCATCGTCAAGCCCGTAGGCATATCCAAAGTTGATTGGCAGTGTAAAGCCATAAGCAATGATCAGTTCACTTTTAATTTCAACGCCGACAGCACTTAGATACTCGGCCTGACTACCTTTACGCCAGGCAGCACCATTTTCGATAAATACATTACTACTGACTTGACCAACGCCAATCGGAATCAAATTCCAGTTACGCTCGATGTTAGTAATTGGGAAACGGTATTCAACACTATTGGTTTGAATTCGAGTGCCGACCTGAACGTTATCGTCATAGCCACGCAATGACCACGTGTCGCGACCAAATAATGGTTGATTGAAAATAGACCCTTCACCACCCAGTGAAAAAGGCTCGGGGTTGTCAGTGCCGTATGCGCCGGATATATTAATCGCTAAAACATGATTGCCGGGTAAATCAAACAGCTGACTCATATTGGCATTATAGACCTCACCTTTGAAACCACTGTCGAAAGCATCGTTAGTTTCAAAAATAAGAGATGAATGATTACCCCAGCTAGGGCTAATAGACTGACTGTAGGTTTCTCGATTATCGAAATCGAGACGAATGCCCAACAAGGTTTTCTTGCTATCAACAAACCTGCGGGTGAAACTTGGTCCGGCTAAATCGTGTTCTTTATCAATCGATATGCCCGCACTAAAATCGAGCGCATCTTCAAAGGCGTTAAAAATATTGATGTGGGCAAGTTCGAGGTAATCTTCACGCCGAACATTTAATCCACCCGTATTGATTAGAGTCGTGTATTTGTGACTTCGCTGTGCCAAGAATACCCACTTATTATCATAAAAATAGGCCGTACCGACAGCGGTTAAATCATTGTCAACATCATGCGTAATTGAGGCGATATAACTGTGACGTGACAAGGCATCAGTTGCCGTTGTGACGACGCCAATTTGGGATGTCTTATCATTCGCAAAAATTATTGGAAACCATTGGCGAGGCCTTAAGGTAGCCCAGGGACTGTAATCGTCAGGCTCGCTTCTATTCAGTGGCTGCTGATACCAGTCTGAATAATTGTAGGATTCAACTTGACTCGAAATGTTGAAAGATCTGGTGCTTTCTTCAGTGTACAGTCGATAGTGGTTGTAGCCTCTGGCAGTGTAATCCTGATAGAAAATTTGATTGCCAACCTGTGCTGGCTTAATCGCACCACCCATAACATGACTTAACTGTTGCACGTCGCCACTGACGAGATCCATGCGATAAATATTAAAGACATCATCATAGTTTGCACTGAAGACAATTGTTTTATCTTTTTTGTCGTAGCGAGCACCACCTTCGGTAGCCTTGGTACTGGTTATTTTTTCCCACTGGTAAGCGTCCAGGTCGAACTGTTCCAAGTTCCAGCCCTGTTGCTTTCGTTTTACGCTGGCAATCAATTTTTTGCCATCATGCGATACTGAATAGTCTCCGAGAACGTCGTCCAGCGTGCCTTGCCAAAGTTGTTTAATGAATCGTCCTTCGGCTGTCAGTAAGTCTAATTGGCTGAAACCACCAATGATTCGTTTAGCGACGATATTCTTGCCCTGATTCGTATTCTGATCCGTATTTTGATTAGTATTCAGGGACCTCCATCTTGCAGTGCGATATCGTTGGTCATGGGTTAATCTTTTTTCATTACCATCACTAACTTGAAAAATATCAGACCAAGCACGCCCTTCACCATCCAAAACACTGCGTGTTATGAGTAGCTCGTCTTCTGCGGTGACATCCATATCGATAACATTACTCACTGATATGACTGTGTTTTTATTGCCATGGGCATCGATTTGAACAATCGACCGTCGATCCATTCCGTTTCTGTGCAGATAGAAATAATGATTATAGTTAGCAGTGATTGGGTCAAACTGTAAACCTTCATTGGTAAACGCTTTTCCGGCGACTAACGTCTGCTGTTCAACTTGCTTTATTTGAGGCGCAAACTTGAGTTTTAGCCAAGATTTAAATTCAGGCCACAGTACTTCGTGACTCTTGCCGAAGGTTCTTCTTGCCGTCCTGTTTTGGAGGAAAAATGGCAGCAATTTACCTGAGTAGCTATTGATGTACTCTGTGATTTTCTGTTGGCCATAACGCTCAGCAAGAAACGCGTAATAATAATAGCCATAGAGATACTGCTTGCCGAAAGGCCAATCGCGTAATGGCAATGTCACCTGAGATAGGTCATCGATTCCATTAATCACTTCCTCACGCATCTGCATTTCATAAAGGCTACTTTGGCCCCGTCCATAACCCGCTTGATGATTTGTTTCTTTGTAGACCGCGAGTCCTTCGATCATAAAACCAGGCGTAAAGGCATGCGGAAAAGTGAATGTATTACGCCCTATAATTTTTCTCAAAACTGAAGGTGCACCTATCGCCATATCGAGCTGCACGACATGGGTTAACTCGTGGGTGATCAGCAGATTCATCCAGTCATCATAAGACCCTAAGCCACTCATGTTTTCTGGTGGACTCAGGAAGAGGCGTATTTGGTTATAGGGCAGGGGGCTAGCAAACCCATTTGAGAAGTCAAAGTCATCTATCATGACGACCTGAACCTTACCCTTGGGTTCCCATTTTAAGTCTGATGTTATGATAGCCCAGGCTTTTTCGGCAATCACAGCCGCCCTGTCTGCCTGAACTTGATGTGCTTCAAGATAGTTGAACTGAAAGTGCTCTGTAGTGAAGCTCAACCACTTGTCTTCTCCCTGTTGCCAGGCAACGGTTGCCGAGTTATTGGCGAGTGAGTTGTTCGATAAAGTGGCTAAAATTATGACTAGAATGGCAGAAAGCCAGTTATTATTTTTCCTGAACATCAATATCTCAATTTTTCTAACGGTATTTCGGTCAGTATTTCAAACATCTTTTGCCATGTTATGTTTCTATAATATTGTAAAGCATTTTTAATGATTCTTTTCGTAAATGCAACGAGATGTAATTTTAATCGAGGAGCCCATCAGCCCGTACTCGGTTCTCCTCGTTTTTTAAATGGGCTTCTGTGACTTTGCCATAAAGATCCTTGACACGATACATGCTACCGATGACGCCCGGTTTTTCGGTAAAGGACATAATAAGTAGCAGGCGATCTTCGTCGCCCGTGTTTTCAGTGACCTGATGCAGAGAAAACCGACCAAGGAAAAATTGTAAGTCCCCTGCATTTAACTCAAGCCGTTTTACTCGGCTACGATCGCCATTTAGCACTTTTTTAACATCGTCATAGCACTCGTCCTGTGGTGTTCGTAAAGAGGGAACATATTCAAAGTGGCCACCAGAACTCGCTGGCTTGAGTAGTAGGGTGATAGTAAATTCGTTGGTATCAAAGTGCCAATTGAACTGTTGGCCTTTTTTGCTGAGATTGACAATCATATTTGAAATTGGGTCCTCATAAATGAACAGTTCTGGCTTATCGAGACAATCGGCGAGAAATTGCTTCAATGGTTCCCAATAGTAGAGTCGCCTCGAAGCAGTATCATCATCAAAGGTATCAGCACGAACAAACCCATTGCTCCGTGGTATGAAAATATTGCGTGGATGGTCGGCAGGAAGGTCTTCATCTCGATCACTCAGATAAACATTGCAGTTTTTTTTAGGTGAATAGTAGGCATCTGGTTTACGTTCATTCGCCTCAGAAAGAAGCGCCTGCAAACCTACAGTGCTGAAGAAATTTCTCACCACAGCACAGCCATCAACAGCCAGCTGCTCTCTAACCTGTTTGATAACCTGTTGTCGCTTGGGATGTTCTGTTTCATCAATAGGATAATTGTCATGGTTGATGATGGCATTGCAGGGGAGTGTCTGTGTCATGATATTCGCCAGAATGGTGATTGAAATTCAGGGTTAGTGGAAATATAGATTTAGAGCTTCGTGTCATGTGAGGCAACCCGATATATACACGTTACATTGCATAATGGCCTCTTGTGGTTCTAATCCATTATCATCGGCAGCCATGCTATTCCATAAACCATTAATAAGTATGAAGAGACCTCGGGCTGCATCTTTTGAATCTAGACGTAGCGGTTGCTGTAATGCAATTAGTTCAAAAAGGGGAGAAGCCGTGTCTGAAAACTTTTGGACCGATAACCGAATGGGTTCTTTATAAGCCGAGTTATGCCGACTGGTATTAGTAAAAGCTTGCCAGGCGGCAGCCATCTCCCAGGAATAGATGGGCGCTTCGAAACTACTGTAAGCAATGCGACGAATTCGTTCAACTGCGGTCAGGCTATCATCGCCTGCGATCAATTCTTTGAGGATCTGGGCTTCGTCAAACAAGCTACTCAATGAGGCAACTAATAAATCTTCTTTGCTTTCAAAATAGTGGGTGATCAACCCACGAGAGGCACCCGCTTCGGCGCATATTCGGGCTACCGTGGCACCTTCAATATCATACTTAGCAACAGTTACGAGCGCTGCTTTGAGTAGGGTCTTCTGTCGAAATGCGCGAGCTTCGGTGTGGGTCCTGCGAACTTTACTGCGTTGTTTGATTAGAGGTATCAATGGATTAACCTATAAATATTGGACAGCCAACAAATAATATTTAGTGAATATAAAATAAAGCTTATAATTTGTAAATGAAAATATACGGCAGCGCCAAAAATTCATTTTTCCCGCGATTGAGTCGTTGCCTCGTGGTGACTACTGTTGGCAGATCCGTACTGGTCCGTCAGTCTGCACGCGGTTGTCCTTGTTTTTTAAATGGACTCAATGGAATCTCCCTCGTTACCTGGCAGAATTTTGTTATCGGTTTAATCGTCGCTTCAATCTGGAAGGTATTATTGCTTGGTTGGGTTAAGGCTATCTTTCCGATGGTTGCTTGATGATCGCGTTGCTTCGATAGTTATGGATACATAAGCTGTACTTTTTAGGCGTTTGTGAATTTAAGGTTGGGTAACAGCTCCAATAATCGCTCTCGCACGACGTGACTGCCCGAAGTGCTTTCCTGTAGCTTATTAGTCAGAGCTTCCGGACTCTGGCAAGCATCGACAACGCGAGTCATCATTGCATCTATACAGTATCGCCATTGCTCTATCTCTGGTGATTGTGAACTTGCGAGAAATTCTCCACGATACATCAACATGGCTTCATTGGCCCTTTGTTGATTTAGCGCTTCCCAAATACTGATGAAGTCGGCCCAATATGGCATTGTGAGTCGATAGGGTCGAGAGCCTATCTTACCGTCGAGAAAATGTCGCAAATGTGATACGTGTGTCTTCAGTGTTGCGGTTGAAATGTGGCAATCATTATAAAGTGCGGTGTGTAGTTGCTCTAAAGTTAAACCCTCCGGATTTAATGCGAGTAAGCATAAAATTTCTAATTCTCGCTGGGGTATTTTTATCGTCTGACCCTGATAGATAACTCGTGGTTGCCCTAAAGCATGAATTTCGAGTTCAGCACGTGATTCTGTACGAGGTAAATTCTGAGCGATTGAATTCGCAATCTGTGCGATAGCCGATTGGCCAAGAGGCGTGTGTTTTTTCCAGGTTGTTGACATGTCTAATATACCAACACATTCACCAGACTGGGGATGGATGATTGGAGCCGCATAACAAACCCAATCCCTGACAAAGGGCAGGTAATGCTCAGAAGAGAAAACGGTCACAGGTCGTTTAAGTTTAAGCGATAAACCAACAGCATTTGTCCCCATTACCAACTCACTCCAATGACCACCAGCGGTGAAGTTAAGACTTTCGGCTCGCTGACGCATATGATTACTGGCATGGGTCCATAAGAGTCGTCCACACGGGTCGGCGATGGCAACCACCAAATGGGCCTCTTTGGTTAGCTGAATCATATTGCTTTGCTCGAACTGTGCACCTATTGATAGCGGTGACTGTCGCCAAAGATGCTTGACTAGAGATGCGTCGTCCGCCGGTGCGTACTGAGGTGTTTGTTCGACTGCATGCGCACTTCGTTGCCATGAACGAAATATGTCCTGAGGCACGCTATCAGCTGTCGTTTGACTTAGTTTAAAGTTGCCGCGTTGCTGCTCGACTGCTTCACGACGCTGCGATAAATTATCAAACGTCCTAGACACGTACTACTCATCCTTTTTAAGTGGTTCAAATAAAAGACAATAGCACCTAACTTAGGTTCAGAACAACTCGTACATGCAGCGCATCAGGTCTTTCAGAATGCTCTAAAATTTATAAAGGACGGCTCATAGCTCGTTAAGGCACGCCTGAGGTCAGCAGGTTTTATCAAAGGTGATAGCGCTCGGGCTAGTACGTTGCAATTCCAAAGGCCTATTGTTGGTTGCTGTCCAAATGCATAGCGACCTTTTCTGTCACTCAAGCTAGCAACAAAGTTGTCATCGAAATCTTCAGTGAATGCGGACTCGCCTAGGTCTAAGCTCACCCCAAGAATAGACTGATTGTCGGTATTCATCATACCGTGAACAAAACCAACCTGTTGCCAATATGCGATTAGTTGAGCCGTTTTAATAACAACATCTTGGAAAAAACGGCCATAGTCATTATTACCATCGGTGTCGATACCTAGGCAATGAGGAAAATAGTGCTGTATTACATGGTCAGTCAAAGCCTTAAGCGCTGGAACATCTTTGTTAAAATAATACCGTTCAAATGTGCCAAAACGGATATGACTAGGCGTGACTCGGGTGAGTATCGCGACAGACTCAAATCTGCTGCGATAAACTTGTTCACTACCCTCAATAATGCAAAGGCATCGCGTGGTAGGCACCCCTAGAGCAGCCAGGTGTTCACTAATATCGTACTCGTGCTGGCACTCAGTCAAACTTGCTCGTCCGTCAGAAGCAAAAGTGAAAGGGGTTTTACCAGCACCTTTAAGCGCGATTTCCCAGGTTTCATTTTTGACCCCAACTTCACCCAGTAATAGAGTTCTGCCATCACCTAAAAACGGATTGAATTTTCCGAACTGATGCCCTGCATAGGCCTGGGCAGCTGGCGTTGAATTTTGAAGGGCGTAATTGCCACTAAAGGTATCGAGGAATGATTGTGTGCCAAACAAAGGAGGTGACAGGCCCAGTATTTCTGCCACAGCAGGATTTTGTATCACTAGGCTGGCATCGCTAATTCCCTGTGGCGATACCGGAATAGAAAAATCATCACCTAACTGACGAAATTTGCATTCGACGATTAATTGATCGAGTGATTGCAAGCTCATTGAAATCTTTTAATCCGCTAATAATATGAGCAGGCTAGAGTTTGTTTGGCCCTAGCCTGCCTATCAGTACTAGAAGAAACCCAGTGGGTTAATATCGTAACTAACCAGTAAGTTTTTGGTTTGCTGATATTGCTCCAGCGCAGTTTTGTAAGTATAGCGACCCATGCCCGATTTTTTATAACCACCGAAGGCGGCATGTGCTGGATATAAGTGGTAACAGTTAGTCCAAACTCGACCAGCCTGAATACCTCTGCCCATACGATAAGATCGATTCATATCTCGAGTCCACACGCCTGCGCCCAATCCAAAGTCACTATCATTAGCAATTGTTAATGCTTCTTCTTCGGTTTTAAAGGTGGTTACTGAAACAACAGGGCCGAAAATTTCTTCCTGGAATACGCGCATATCGTTCGTACCCTTCAATAACGTGGGTTCGATGTAATAACCTTCGTCGTATTCATCTCCGACAGCAGCAACTTTACCGCCGGTGATTACTTCTGCACCCTCATCTATACCAATTTTGATATAGTCCAAAATTCTCTTGTATTGCTCTTCAGAAACCTGGGCACCTACCATGACCTCGGTATCGAGAGGGTTACCGCGCTTAATTTGGCCGGCTCTGTCAATCACCATCGCAATGAACTTTTCATAGATTGACTCTTCAATCAATAACCGAGAAGGACATGTACATACTTCGCCCTGATTAAAAAATGCCAGTACAGCGCCTTCGACTGCCTTACTGATAAATGCATCTTCCTGATCAAGTACATCGGCAAAGAAAATATTAGGCGACTTTCCACCTAATTCGACAGAGGATGGAATCAGGTTTTCAGCCGCACATTTCAATATATGTTCGCCGACGGGGGTAGAGCCAGTGAATGCGATTTTTGCAATTCTCTTGCTTGATGCAAGTGCGTGGCCAGCTTCCTCGCCATAGCCATTAACAACATTCAATACACCTGCGGGTAGAAGGTCACCCACAATTTCCATTAACATCAAAATAGAGGCGGGCGTTTGTTCTGCTGGCTTTAATACCACACAGTTTCCAGCTGCAAGCGCGGGCGCCAAATTCCAAATAGCCATTAACAGAGGAAAGTTCCAGGGGATAATTTGACCTACAACGCCAAGTGGCTCGTGTATGTGATAGGCAACTGTGTTGTTGTCTAATTCACTAATGCTACCCTCTTGTGCCCGTAAACAACCCGCGTAATACCGAAAGTGGTCGACACATAGAGGTAGATCGGCATTCAAGGTCTCTCTTACAGCCTTGCCGTTATCCCATGTTTCCGCCACTGCCAGTGGTTCCAGGTTTGCCTCCATGCGATCGGCCATTTTCAACATGATATTTGACCTTTCGGTTACCGATGTTTTACCCCAGGCATCTTTTGCTGCATGAGCTGCGTCCAGTGCCTTGTCTATGTCCTCTGAAGTAGAGCGCGGTATTTTACAAAACGGTTTGCCATTGACGGGCGAAATGTTGTCGAAATACTCGCCCTTAACAGGCGGAACCCAAGCCCCGCCAATGTAATTTTCATAGCTAGATTTAAAAGAGACTATTGAGCCATCTGTATTTGGGTTCTTGTATTGCATAATTCCACCTTTGACTATTGTTGTTATGATTAAACTCATTACAAAATTAATGAGCGATTGTCCTAGGCTACACACTACAGATTTAAGGTTGGTTTAAGGTAGGTATTGTTCAACTGCCGAAGTCGTAGCCAAAAAGTTAATGGTATCGGTACGTCGAGTTATCCGTGTGAGTTTGTATTGATGTGAACCATCATTGTGTCTTGATGGACGATGGCACCGGCTTACTCAAATATTTCTCATGCTTCTGGGTTTTATACTCGAACGCAGAGCTCTTCGAATATGTGTAACAGGAATTCTGATGACTCTAGTTAATACTTGGTCAAACATTTAGCTGTCCTGATATCAAAGATACCGATCGGTGTGATCGAAATAATTAATGGCTATAAATCTTGGGAATGCATTAAAGTGTCTATTCGAAATTGTCCGGTATGCATCGCATCAATCCAATGTCTGAATTTACAGTATTGCAATCTAAACCAGTCAATTTAACCTACCTTAATGGTGTACTTCTGGTTTTAATGGCGGGTGTTTTTTGGTCAACGATGGGGCTGGGCATTCGTAGTATCGAAGCTGCTAATGTATGGCAAATATTACTCTATAGATCCTTCTCGCTGAGTATATTTCTGTTTACTCTCATCGCTTTCAGGTCTGGCTTCAGGCCGATTAAATCGATCAAAAAATCCGGTGTTGCTGGCATTATCGGGGGCTGGGGACTGGTGGTTGCCTTTTCGGGCGGTGTTTATTCTATACAAACGACGACGGTTGCGAACGCTATGTTTCTGTTTGCGTCAGCGCCATTTTTTGCGGCCATTTTTGGATGGTTTATATTGCGTGAATCGGTACGTAAAAGTACCTGGATAGCAACATCGGTTGCGGCATTGGGAATTGCTGTGATGGTAATCGAAGGGGTGTCTGCCGGGCACATGGTCGGTAATATTAGCGCGTTATTATCAGCCTTGGGTTTTGCTGTTTTTACGATAGCGCTGCGTTGGGGCAAGCTAGAAGACATGCTGCCGGCAGTTTTTCTCGCGGGTGTTTTTGCTACAGTGGTATCGGCTAGCATCTGTTATTTTGGTGAATTCAACTTTGTACTTTCCGCTAATGATGGATCAATCGCATTAGCGATGGGTGTTTTCCAGGTGGGTGCGGGACTCGCTATCTATACTATGGGGTCTAAAGTTGTCCCAGCTGCTGAACTGACTCTATTGTCACTAACCGAGGTTCTATTAGGGCCATTATGGGTTTGGATGTTTATAGGAGAAACAACCAGTTTCTATACCTTGGTTGGTGGCGTTATTTTGTTAATGGCAATAGCTGGGAATGCACTAACTGGATTGAAACGAAAGCCGGCTCCAGTTATTTGATAGCTTAATGAGTTATGGAAAGCGCACCTCCTTGTGCACTTTTATGAAGTAAAATAAGGTTAGAGAAGATTCGGAATGTCGGCTGCAAAGGTTGGAAATGCATACATTTCATTCCCAAGTTGATCTGCGCTAATGCCGTGGCGCATCGCCAGCGCATAAAGGTGAATTAGCTCTTCACCGTGATGCCCGACTAAATGAGCGCCGAGTATCTTCCTTGACCCTTTTTCGATAATGATTTTGGCCCAGGCAACGGTTTCGGCATAAAACCTGGCCGAGAACCATCCAGACATATCCGACGTTATTACTTCAAACTCGAGCCCCGAGTTGTTTGCTTCGACTTCGGTCATGCCGACGGTACTTAACGCTGGTATGGTGTAAACAGCACTTGGGATAACCGAATAGTCAGGTTTCTTGTTGTCATTATTGACAATATTCTGACCTACTATGCGACCTTCATAAGTAGCCAGAGGAGATAACTGAGCTGAGGTCACGAGCGCATCACCCGCTACCCATACCGATTTATTGGACACCGAGCGAAGGTTTTCATCTACTTCGATACGAATGCCATCGTGTTGAACATTTGCAGCACTTAATTCCAACTCGCTTACGTTGGCGATTCGTCCTGTGCCGTTAATAATACGATCAGCAATGATTGTGTGCTCTTTACCATCGTGATCATATCGCACGCTAAATTTATCACCCACCTGCTCAATCTGTTGTACTTCGACACTGGTTTTCATATCGATACCAACCCGTTCACCTTCGGTGCGAATGGCTGAAACAGCATCGGTATCGAGGCGAGGTAATAGCTGTGGCATCATTTCAAGAATAGTGACTTTAGAACCAGCCCGGGCATAAACATGGCTGAATTCCATTGCGATGACACCTCCGCCGATGAATACAACTTCATTTGGTTGCTCGCGTTCTGACAATACGTCATCTGATGTGATCAGGTATTCAGCGCCTGGAATGGATAATGGGCGAGTCATAGAGCCTGTTGCGATGACAATATTATCGGCTTCAAGCATTTGACCATTAACTTCGACAGTGTTTGGGCCGACAAATTTGGCCTTGCCTTTGTATACGGTGCCGCGTCCTT
Source organism: Urechidicola sp. (assembly GCA_047638435.1). Lineage (GTDB taxonomy): Bacteria > Pseudomonadota > Gammaproteobacteria. The sequence goes on along the minus strand of JBLILW010000006.1, from coordinate 7,110 downwards.
TAGCTGTGTCTTCCATAGCGCTGGGAATAAAATCGATCATGTCAGTTTTGCGCCCCATTAGTTTTGACCAATGGAGTTTAGGCTTGCCTACTTCAATACCGTGGGTATGAGCGATTTCGATCTCGTGCATGGCGTGAGCGGCTGCTACCAAAACTTTTTTTGGCGTACAGCCACGGTTTGGACAGGTGCCACCGAATTTTTCCGATTCGATAAAGGCGATAGATTTTCCTGCAGGGTGTGCCACTTGAGATACGCCAAATCCAGCATTTCCGCCGCCAATAATAATGATGTCATATTTACTAGACATGTTTTGAACCCTCTGCAAGCGTAGACTGTTGTTGACTTGAGTTGAGCAGACCGAAAAATTCGCCGTTTTCAACCAGCTGGTAAAGTTCGTCACTACCACCTATCGGCTTATTGTCGATAAATATTTGAGGTACAGTAAAACGACCTGATCGTTTGTTCATTTCGATTTCCTTGTCGTGGGTGAAAGTAACTTCGTAGTCGGTATAGTCTACGTCCAGGTGATCGAGTAAAGCTTTTGCTCGAAAGCAAAACGGGCAATAGTCTTTGGTATAAATTTCTATATGTGGCATTTTTGAATCTCCGAATTGCATTGTTGACCAATTGGTCATAAACTAGGCGAAAAATAAGCCGTACTTTCGGCTACGGCTTCAGGGAAAGATAATAACTATATTTGACCGTTCGGTCAATAACTATTTTTAACTTAATTTATGTGAATATTTAACGATGGCCAGACCAAGAGAGTTTGATGAAGACCGAGTGATCGAAGCAATCACTTGCGTGTTTTGGGAAAAAGGTTATGAAGCGACTTCAATGCAAGACCTAGTTCAGGCCTCAGGATTGCTAAAGGGTAGCTTATACGGCGCCTTCGGAGATAAGAAAACCTTGTATATGAGGGCTTTGGCGCATTACGACAAAACTCATATTCAATCAGCAGTAGATATGCTGTGCGGTAATGCCAGCCTCGAACAAAAAATTAACAATCTTTTCGATGCTGTTATAGAAGGCGTCGAAAAAGGCGTGTTTGCTGGTGGGTGCCTGTTGTGCAATGCCAGCATGGAAATGGCAACCGTTGATAAAGGGGTTCAAGATTCAGTTAATAAAACAATCCAGCGCCTGTGCAAAGCAGTCACCATTGCACTGAAGTCGAATGGCGATAGTTCTGATCAGGCCGAGGCATTAGCTAACGCTATTATCAGCAGTTACTTCGGCGCACGGGTACTCGCTAAAGCCGGCGCACCCGTTCAAATGATAATCGATGCACAGACTGCCAGCGTACGTAGTCTGTCTATCCGTTAGTTAGCTAATTTCTTGGTATTTTGATCCCAAATTTTACTAACGGCAGATCGTTGTCGAACAGCATTAAAGAGGGCTGCCAAATGAGGAGATCTTTCCAGTAGCTTTCTAGGGGAATCATGCCAGCCAATCAGCATGAATAGATAGGGGTCGATAACACTATATTGATCACCAAGCAGATAAGGACCATTGGATTGATTGTCTTGCATGTCTTTCTCAAGCAAACCCCAGTATTTATCGAAGTCGAGGCGCCCTGTTTTTTTGACTAGTGCAGCGGCAGTGGCGTCGTCTGCAAAACGATAACTGTAGTTGATGCGTAAGCAGGATTCATAGAGATTGGCAACGGCATAAAACAACCAACGATAAACTCTGGCACGCTCACTACTGCCCAATGGTGGTAATAATTTAGCTTCAGGATAGGCGTCTGAAATGTGTAGCACCATCGCGGCTGATTCGGTGATAACCTTTCCATCAGGCAACACCAGAGCCGGAATTTGACCACGAGGATTGAGCGTTAAAAAATCAGTCTCTGTTTCTTCATGGGCATCGTAATCCAACACGACTAGCTCGTAGTCAGCGGCTACTTCTTCAAGTATAACTTGTGGTGCAAATGCGCCGGTATCCGGCGCCCAGTAGAGGCGATACATAATTCTGCTACTTTCTATTTTGGCTCAGGTTCAGGCCATTTAAATTCAGAGGCCGTTTCTTCTTTACCACGGTATTTAAGCTGCAAGCCATGCAAGAAGTTGCGTAATACCTGGTCTTTGCATTCGCGATAGTGCTTGTGTCCTGATTTTCGGAAGAACGCGCTGAGCTCATGCTTACTAAGTTGAAATCCTACTAATTCAAGAATGTCTAGAATACCTTCAGCCTGCAAACTAAGTGCAATTTTAAGTTTGACGAAAATAATGTTATTTCCAAGGCGTTTTTCAGGTTCTGGCTGAACGCCATCCTTTTTGCCGCGCTTTTCGTTTATCAAACCATTCAAAAATATCGCGAGCTGGGTGTCCTTCAGCTTGAGCTGACCCGGATCATCATCTTTCTTCATCCACGCACTTATATCCGCTCTTGTAGACTCACGTCCACCCAGTGCGAAGATAGCCATCATCTTAGAGTCGTCATAATCGAAGGTGTATCTGATACGTCTTAAAATGTCGTTATTGGTCAAAGTGAGTGCCTGCTAAAAGCTATGTTTGAATTACTAGGTATGAATAGTGACGATGTACCCAAATTGTAACCCGTATCTCACTAAACGTTAAATAAAACACCGATGTGCACCGATCCTACTTTTTTATCGCAGTGTTATCGATTATTTTGATAGCCTCTTGTAAATGATTCGTTAGTCGCCGGTGCTGATTTTAGGTACCTTTTGGCGCATTTTAATCCATCAGTTAGCAGCATCTATGTAAAACAGGAATATTCGATTAGCAGTGGACGATGGCGGTACCTTTTACCGGTATCGTGCTTAATGTGGTCGATATTTCCATTGACGGCACAACTTTGGCGGCCAATGCTTTCATCGAATGTTAAGGTGCAAGAACTGCTTTGATCACTAGATGAGTAGTTGTTATTAGACGCTTCGGTTGCATGTCGAATTGGTTTTGAAGATTCACTGATAATGGTGTCGCACGATCAAATTACGTTGGTCGAATGCGAGAATAAAAACTACCTGTATATCGACTGGAGCTGCGGCTATCGTGAAGCCCACTTCCCCGAGTTACCTTAGTTGAATAATGCATCGATTAATATTGGCTTGGGTGAAGTTGCGCTTCGGTACTTGCTTGATAACCCTGATTGCACTTGTTTACCAAAGGGTGATGTTCAAAGATATATTGAGCAGGGACGATTGCACCGTGTTGAAGATGCCCCGAATTGATCAGTCCCACCTATCTGGTTTACGCCCAGAACTTCGAAGGATCCAAACGTTTACAGACAGCGATAGATGAGCTGAAAAGGGTTATGACTCAATAGGAAAATTGACGCCAACGTCAATATAAACGAATGTAAGTTCTTGATACCCATCTCAAGGCAGATACACTAATATTGGCGGCGCATTTTCCTTCTCCTTCGGGTTGCCACATCGTGTCACACAAGCAGCGGGACTTTGACTTTAATTTTCAATGAATGAGTCGATAGGGTTTGGTAAAAAATAGTGCCGTTTTACTTTCGATGCAAAACTAACTGGAGTTCATGATAAACGCGACTACTTCCCCATCGCCAGAATATAAGTTTTGGGTGATCCTGATGATTATGGTTCTGGCCGAATCGGGCAGTATCATGTCGACTGACCTCTATACACCGAGCCTCCCATTCCTGACCGACTTCTTTGGTACGACACCGGAATTACTGAAGTTAACCATCAGTTTTAATTTAATTGCGTTCGGATTTGCGCAGCTAATCTACGGACCCTTGTCGGACCGATTTGGACGCCGCCCGGTTTTTCTGGGCTCAATTTTCTTGTTCACCATCGCGAGCATCGTCTGTGGTTTTGCGATGAGTATTAATCACTTACTGATTGCTCGTGTATTTCAGGGTTTCTTCGCCGCCGCTCAAGCCGTTATGGTGCTGGCGGTTTTTAAAGATTTGTTCACCGAAAAAGAACAGGTAAAAGCATTTGCTACGTATGGTATGGCAATCGCCATTACGCCAGCAGTAGCTCCCATTTTAGGTGGCTATATCCATGTATTACTGGGTTGGGAATTTAACTTTTTCCTGACCGCACTGGTCGGAATAATCAGCGCGTTATTGATTTACTTTTTACTGCCAGAATCGACGACCCCTGACCCGTCTGCCTTAAAAATGCGGTCGATACTAAGGAATTATTGGATTGTATTTTCAAATAGAGTATTCCTCGTCTATGCCGGACTGGCTGGTATGGCACTGGGCTTCATTTATACTTTTGTCACCGCAGCGCCCTTTATTCTGATTACCCTATACGGCGTTGAACCTCAGCACTTCGGTTATTACCAGGCGGTGATTGTTGTTGCTTTTTTTCTGGGCAGTTTACTAGCAACGAAACTGGCGGATCTCATGGTCTCGATTCAGATTTTGAATCTGGGGTTGGCTATTGCTGTGTTTGGTGCGGCAATAGTGGTCGGATTGATTTATTTCGAAAATTTGACGCCAGCCACCCTGTCATTGGGTTACGCATTTATTGCGTTTGGTATCGGCCCGGTATTCGCGGTTGCACCGACAAAAGCGATGTCTGCGGTAAAACATTCAATTGGTAGTGCCGCCGCCGCATTTGGTAGTCTCGAAGTTGGGTTTTCAGGCATTATTGCTGGTTTCGTCAGTATTATTCACGACGGCACTGCTGGGCCGCTCGGACTCGTTATCGCTTTTACTGCTATTACTGCGGTTGCTCTCGGGATAATCGCGAACCGCATGCATAAATATAGGGTTTAAGTATAAAGTGCCGCAGTTATTTCAGCCTGCCAACCAAACATAAGGTTAGACATCGATCTGTAAATGATCACATGGATCATCTTGAGATATTAATTGACCTGATCTTTCCAGTCCATAAGCTGACGATCAAATTATTTGACAGAAAAATATGAATCGACACAATCTGCCATTCAAGGGACGATCTGTTTTGTGATATATCATAGGCACTCAAAAAATATTGTCTTTCTAGTCTAGCGACATTGAAGGCTGTGGAAGATTTTGGATAAACTTTAGGTTTAAAATAAATAGGGTACTGATTTTTTGATGTATTTTGAAGTTTCTAAAAAGTGGGGCGATAAGTTATTGTTTTTTATAGAGTAGTAAAGCCTACTAACAATTTTTAATAAAACTAAAAGCTTCGGTTTTAATGTATTAGCCATAGTAATACATTGAATTAGTAAATACGGTTTGTCGTTATACTTTACTTAAGACAATATTAGTTAAATAGAAATACAAGTTATTCCAAAGAATTATTCACTAGTTTGAAATTAATTTTATGAAAAAGAATCCACAATTATTACCTCGATATGCTGGCATACCTACATTTATGAGGTGTCCTTATCAAGAAGATTTAAACAATCTTGATATAGCCTTAATAGGTATCCCGTTTGATGGTGGCGTTACAAATCGCACAGGAGCGAGGCATGGGCCTCGTGAAATGCGAAACCAATCCAGCTTAATGCGTACTATTAATCAAAGTACAGGTATAGCCCCTTTCGATTTGTGCAGCGTAGCAGATGTAGGAGATGCACTTCCAGATAACCCTTTTGAACTAGTGAAAAGCCACAAAGCAATAGAAGACTTTTATCACAATATAGTGAAGCATAATGTGATGCCAATATCAGCAGGGGGCGATCATTCTGTGACGTTGCCTGTATTACGAGCCTTGGCAAAAGATGCGCCAGTAGCGTTAGTACATTTCGATGCTCATTGTGATACTGGTGACGATTACTTAGGGTCAAAGTTTCATCACGGATCACCTTTTAAAATTGCTGCTGAAGAGGGGCTCATTGATCCCAAAAAAACCATCCAGATTGGAATCAGAGGCAGTGTTACTGATCGAGATATTTGGAGCTTTAGTTACGATAGTGGTATGCGAGTAATACATATTGAAGAACTATATGAACTTGGAATCAAGAAGGTGATTGAAGAGATTCATCAACTTGTTGGTGATACGCCTGCGTATATAACTTTTGATGTGGATGGTTTAGATCCTGCTTATGCACCCGGTACTGGTACGCCTGAAATAGGTGGTTTTACTACGTTTGAGGCTCAGCAAATGATTCGAGGCTTAGATGGTCTTAATATTGTTGGTGGAGATGTTGTAGAAGTTGCGCCCCCTTTTGATCCTACGGGTAATACCGCTTTGACTGGGGCAACAATGATGTTTGAAATTTTATGCGTAGCCGCAAAGTCGTTGAGCAAAAGAAAGTCTGCTTGAAGAGGTATTTACACTATATTAGGTTGAAGGGGCGCTAAAATTTAAGTTATTGGCCGGGTTTAAATAATTTTTTCTAGACCATATTCTTCTTCAAATGCTGTTGCTTGGTTCAAAATCCAGTCGTAAAAAATTTTAATTGGAGGGTGTTTTAGCAAATCTTTAAAGCAAACAATATTAACTTCTTCACAAGGGCTTATACCATCAAGCACTCGAACTAAACGTCCATTTTCAATATCTTTAGCCACCAGTACATGGTGAGTTAATGCAATTCCCTGACCGTCAATAGCCGCTCTTATAATTAGATCGGCTTGGTTAAATTTATAGCCTTTATTGTAATTAACTTCATCTATGTGGACGTTTCTTTCGAATAACCATTTTTGCCATGAAGAGGCGAGTTTGGCATTGGGCAGCGAGTCATGAATTAAATTTGTATTGTTTAAGTCGTATATAACATCGAGCTTGATTCTCTTGGCTAGTTCAGGGCTAGCCACAGGGTATATATAATCTTTAATCAATAACGTTTGTTGCAGCGAAGATTGATTGTCACTCAAACCGTGAAAGATACCTATATCAATCTGTTCATTAGTAAAATCAGGCTCAGGATTTACGGCTAACAAGTTAATGTTTATATTTGGAAAAGATTCTTGAAAACTATTTAATTTTGGCGTTAACCAACGATTAGCAAAAGAGGGCATGCAATAAATATTTAATTCAGATGTTGGGGCGCTTACGCTCAACTCATTTAAGGTGCTCCTAATTTGAGACAATGAATTGTGTACGCTCCTAAATAGTACTTCTCCACTATTAGTAAGGTGGATTTGGCGTATTTTACGTTCAAATAATGGGTACCCTAAACGTGTTTCTAATTGAATTATTTTTTGGCTAACTGCGCTTTGCGTTAGGCA
>JBLILW010000005.1:0-29171 GCA_047638435.1 Urechidicola sp. | reverse complement strand
CGAATTTTCTTTATTCTTACTGGCGTATGAGGGTTTGTATTAAGTTAGTGGATTTGACGCTGGCAAAAAAACGCTGACCGTTGTTCCAACATCAATTTGACTCGTTATTTCAATCCTCCCGTCTTGCGCTTGAACAATTTGATGACACAAATACAAACCTAGCCCATAACCACCCGTGCTGAGTTGTCGTGCAATATCAGCTCGGTAAAATGGTTCTGTAATATGGGCAAGATCTTCGGTGCTAATGCCACTACCGAAATCACGGATGTTTAATATTATCTCTCCGTTTTTCACTGTCAAACTCACTTTGATTTCAAGCGCATCAGTCGACGAATATAGAGACGCATTATCGAGTAGATTCTTTACCAGCAACTTAAACCTGAATTCTTCAACCAATGCATCGACAGCTGATAAGTTTAATTTGATATCCTGTTTGATAAAATGTTGTTCAATGACTAATTCGATCAATTCAGCCAAATGTCAAAAGGTACGATTTGATGGCGCATGAACAGTATTTAGTTTTTCTGATTCAAGAATACTAGAAACAAGTTGCTCCATTTCCTTGAAATCATCGATTAAGGCGTCATGCATGCTTAATTCATCTAACAGATCCAGATTCACTCTCATTCTGGTGTTGGGTGATCGTAATTCGTGGCTGATAGCCAAAAGTAAACCGGCCTTGCCATCCAGCATTGACTTAATCAGGGTTGACATCCCATTGATGCCGTTTGCCAATATCGACAATTCATCACCACCTTTAGACTCTTTAGGGGCATTAAACACGAAACTCCCAATTTTATCGATCTATAGAGATATCATTTTAATCGGGATAAAAAGACGGCGTATTAAATAATAAAGTCCAATTAGAGTGCCACCCAAAACCAAAAAAAGTAACCAATGTCGACGACTTTGCTGATCACCAAAATCACTGCCTACTATAAATAGCGATACTCTTTCTTTTGCGAAAGCAGATAGTGGTAGTTTCTATTACTACCCACTGAATAATTTTGATACGGTTCTGGTGCTCGTTTAAGCCGGTATTGACTAATTTCCTAGATTTCAGAACGCGAAAACCATTCGATATTATTACCTTCAATCCGCAGCTCAAATGGCAATTCAAAGGCAAGGGATTTAGCCTTAATCAAATCGAGGGGAAACCTATGTCTTCGACGACATACTTTACATAGCGCGCCAAATTCGGCAACAATTCACTTTTGAAATTGGGCTTTATGCGGTTGGTAAAACTAACACCTAAAATTATTGCCACAATCAACACCGTTAGACTGAAGTAAAGCAGAATTTTGAATGTCAGAGTTTGCCATCGTTGCAACAGGTAGTGTCGCATTTTATTCCACATTAGCAGCTTCACCTCGAGACAAACTGATAGCCCTCACCACGCGCAGTTTCGAATCAATTCAATTCTTTGTAATTTTTTGTCTGAGACGACTCACTAGTAAGTCGATTGCTCAACTAAAAATATCGGCGTCAATACCTTTTAGCAACAACATGATTTTATCTCGACTGAATACTTTATTCTGATCTTGTATGAGCAAGGATAACAGAGCGAATTCTGTTGATGTTATGTCTACCGATTGCCCCGCTAGGAAGATTGTTTTAAGGGTGAGGTCAATTTCCAAATCGTCAAAACGAAACTGAACTTGGTACTTACTTTGCTTGCTTCGTTTTAAGATATTTTGAATTCGAGCAACCAGCTCTTAGGCTCGAATGGTTTAGGTAAATAGTCATCTGCACCTAGTTCAAGGCCAACAACTCTGTCCATTACCTCTCCCCTGCCCTTTAGCATCATAATGGGAATATCGCTAAACTGACGTATTCTTCGACAAGTTTCAAAACCGTCTATATCGGGTAACATAACGTCTAAAATGAAAAGTTCGAAGTGCTCTTTGTGAAGCAGCTCTATGCCATCAAGTAGATTGACCGAACTGGTTAAATTAATTTCAAATTTTGTAAATTACTGCTTGAGTGGTTCTTCCAGTTTAACATCATCATCAATGATCAGTAATTTTATCATTCATTCAATTCAGCAGTTAAAGTGACAGCTAAACGGTAATAATACGTTAAAGCAACCTCAAATTTGAGGTTGCTTTAACTGTTGGCTAGTTAGTGATGTCCATGCCTATGTTTCATTTTTTTCAACAAAACCTTGCAGCTCAGCTTTTTGATCTGTATCGAGTGAGCCCAGAAAGTAAGCCAACGAAACGATGGTTTCGGTTGCCTTATCATTAATCATCTGAGAAATTTGGCAGACCATGTCGAGCACTTTAGCTTGATCTAATGTTGGTTCGAATAAAAACTGTTGAACTATTAACTTATGGCCTTTCTTTGTTTCTTTTATTTCTCCGACCAATTCGAGAATATCATCGGTCAATGAAGATAACTGAATTTTTTGGGATTCGGTCAATTCCCGCTAACTAGCGATGCTATCATTCACGAATTCAGACTTTTCTGTTTCTGTTAGCTTCCAGTGTCCATTGTTTGCAAAACCAAAACTATTGTTGATAAACTAATGACAAAAGTGGCAATGACTTTGGTTGATTTTTTCATAGTCTTATTCCTGTATCTGTGAGTAACGATTGAAGTTTAAACTAGCTCAATTATCGTTTTTTTCAGGAAGGTAACGATATGTAACATAACGCAACCAAAATATTCATAAATAAACTATCTATACTATATTAGTTATATCAAACCTCTTTAATCAACATCTGACTGACTAGGTTTTTGGTTTTTCTATCGAACTTAAAATTCCACGCAAAATATTAACTTCATTTTTAGACAATTCAGCTCGCTGGTACAACCGGCGCAATCGTTGTAACAATTGCCTTGGATTGTCAGCCTTGAGATAGCCCGTTTTTAGTAAAACTTGTTCAAGATGTTGAAAATAACCCTCCAAATCAAAGCTGGTTGCGGTGGGCTCGCTCGAACCAACGCTTTCAACTACTTTTCCTTCATCCAGCGTTTTGTATATTTCATAACACATCACTTGAATTGCTGAGGCGACATTGAGAGAGCTGAAATCAGGATTTGAAGGAATACTGACCATGTAATTACACAGCTGTAACTCCTCATTAGTCAAGCCAGAATGCTCTCTGCCAAAAACAATGGCTACCTTTGATTTGTCATCAAGTGACCAGGTTTTTTTTGCCATCTCTGAAGGCGATAATTCAGGCCAGGACAAAGACCGTGATCGGGCTGTTGAGGCAATGACAAGCTCGCAATCCTGTATTGCCTCTTCCATAGTATCTACAGTGCGTCTTTGATCAAGAATAGAATGGGCACCCGAAGCACGAGCAAATGCAACCTCCCCTACTGGACACTTCGGACTCACCATGACTAATTGATTAATACACATGTTGCGCATGGCACGTGCTGCTGCGCCAACATTACCGGGATGGGTGGTTCCAACCATCACAATGCTGATATTCTCTAGTTTCATTTGAAATACTGGTGAATTAAGTTAAGGAGGGCGATTAAACCGCGTTCAAATAATGTAATTCTACCTGCGTTTGAAGCGAATGTATGTCTGGTTTATTGCTAGCCTGTTTGTTAGAATGCGCGCCACATTAACCCCCATCCGGATCAAGCCCCATGCAACCTATGCTGAACATTGCAATTCGAGCCGCCCGAAGTGCAGGGGATTTTATTGTCCGCAAAATAAACAAATTGCCCGACATTCAAATCGAAACGAAAGCGCTCAACGACTATGTTAGTGATGTTGATAGAGAGGCTGAAGCTCGAGTAATAGAGGCCATTCTTAAAGTTTATCCACAGCATAGTATTTTAGGTGAAGAGTCTGGTGTTATCAAAGGAACTGACGAAGACTATCGTTGGATCATTGATCCACTTGACGGTACAACCAACTTTCTACATAGCTTTCCACATTACGCCGTTTCAATTGCCTGTGAGTATAGAGGTAAAATTGAACACGGTGTGATTTACGATCCGATTAAACAAGAGCTGTTCTCAGCTAGTCGCGGAGATGGAGCAACGGTTAATAACCGTCGGCTTCGTGTCGCACGTCTAAACACCAGTCAAGGAGCGTTACTCGGCACAGGCTTTCCTAGCCGACACCCAGAACAATTAGACGATTGCCTAAAAGTATTTCGTGAATTCTTTTCCACAGCCAGTAACATTCGCTGTGCTGGTTCTGCCGCACTCGATTTAGCCTATGTTGCAGCAGGCCGACTCGATGGTTATTGGGAATCGGGCCTTAACTCATGGGATATTGCCGCAGGCGCACTTATTCTTAGAGAGGCTGGTGGTCTTATTACTGACTTCAAAGGGGATGATAACTCATTAGTCAATGGCGAAGTGATTGCTGCAAATCCTAAACTACTAGGCGATATGCTGCGTAAAATTCAAAAGTATAAATAGCCTTTTTTTGAATCCCTCTTTAACTTTTAGATGTTAATTTCAAAGTCACTCTGCACTACTTTTACTTAAGGGGCCTCTAGAAACAGTGGTTTTTTTGTGCTCTGTATTTTAGCTTCTGCACCAACAGTTGGGACCATTAGGCAAAACAGACATCAATGACACTAAGTGCACGACAACCTCTACCTGCAGGGCGAGGACGAAGAAACCCGAATAACCACCGCACCAAGAACCGAAGTATACTTGAGTATTTGAAGATTCGAACACCGAGCATCCAAAAGTAGGGCCACGCGGTAATCGTGGGAAAGTGCATCTTTGGAAATACCTTAATTGTAATTACGCATTTGCCCGACCAATACACCGTGTATATTGACTCGTTCGGCAGGGTAGGTCATTATCTCCATACTGGCGTTCTCAGGAATTAGTTCTACTTCGCTTTCGCTTTTGCGTCTAAATCGCTTTAGTGTCGCCTCAACTTTATCAATCATTGCGACAACGATATCACCATTCTTTGCAACGGGTTGCTTCCTGATAATGACGTAATCGTTATCTAGTATCCCAGCATCCATCATTGAATCACCGGTCACGCGCAAAGCAAACAGTTCAGGCCCCATAAACATTTCGGCCAGATTCAGCTCCAACTGGTCTTCGACCGCTTCAATCGGTAAACCAGCGGCTATTCTGCCGACTAAGGGGATGGTTGGTGCACTAACTAACGGCAACTCAACCAGATTCATACCACGAGAATTACCTTTGACGCGATCAATATAGCCTTTGTCTTCGAGTGACTGAACGTAGCGATGAATGGTGCCCTGAGAATTAACACCTATGGCAAGGCCTATTTCTTTAAATTTTGGTGCGTAACCATATTGAGTCAAATAGCCTCGAATGAATTGCAACGTTTTTTGTTCTTGTGTTGTTAACATGAGATACCTCTTCTAATTCTCATTTTATTCTCATTCAGTTTAGAGAATAAAATGAGAACATGCAAGCATTTCGCTATTTATGTTTATAACTTTTTGCCAAAAAAGGTTTTCTATACTTACACTCACTTAAAAAGATCCATAACAGTGAGGAATGAATTATTTAACCTGATAAAGTAACGGCTTTCCAGATTGAGTAGGTTTAGTTTAATTGATTCTTCCCTATCTATTTTTACAACAGAATATCTCATCTAACCCTCATTTTGAGTGGCATTTCTTCGGTCTAGCTTTCAATTTTGGACGTTAATTTACTCAACTTTGATTTCGTACAAATAGCGGTAGCTATTTCTGCCGTCGTGATTGCCTACACTCTTAAAGGCTTGTCGGGATTTGGCGCTGGATTAATTGCGATTCCTATTCTATCTATCGTATTACCCGTGACCATTGTCGTTCCGGCAGTGAGCCTTCTCAGTTATGGCGCTAATCTAATCCAGAGTTTTAAACTAAGGCAGGACGCCTGCTGGCCTGATATATGGCCTTTAATTCCTTTTTGTCTATTTGGCGTGTTTTTGGCTGTATGGCTACTTGTGAATGTAGATGCTAAGCAGCTAGCGCTGGCAATGGGGCTGTTCGTCATGACCTATGCCTTATATTCATTGTTACCAATGAGGAAGTTAACTGGCTCCCGTTCGTGTGCTATTCCTTTTGGTGGACTGGGTGGGTTTATCGGTGCGCTGTTTGGCTCAAGCGGGTTTATCTACGTAACCTATTTGAAGCTACGGCCTTTGAATAGAACTCAATTTAGAGCCACTGTTGCAATGGCGCTTGCCTTAGATGGTACGTTTCGAATTTCTGGTTATGTTAGTAGTGGGTTGTTCACAACAGATGTTTTAGTTTTGGTCGGACTGTTGTTTCCCATTTTATTATTATCAATAAAGCTCGGTAATCACTTACATTTAAGCATTAGCGCCAATCGTTTTAATCTGGTGGTTAGCTCATTACTGATGGTGAGTGGGGCTGTGCTGGTAAATAAATCAATGTGAATTTACGGAGATTGCGTTGTTGTTACCCAAAATTATTTACAAAGCCCAATTTTCAGTTTTAAGCCCTTTGAATATTCGTCATGGCTTACAGGCTTTGAAAGAATAGTTCGTAAAACTATCCCTGTCATTTCTCAACAAAAAAATAGTGAAGGGCAAATATAAGAAGACATGGTATTAAACTCATCGATAGAAAATGCCACCGATGAGTTTTTAAGTGCCTTTATTTTCTGAAGGTTAGCGGTTCTTTCTGTTCTCAATTAAATCTTCCACAACAGAAGGATCTGCCAGAGTTGAGATGTCTCCCAGACTGTCTATTTCGTTAGCGGCTACTTTACGCAAAATTCGTCGCATAATTTTGCCCGAACGTGTTTTAGGTAAGCCTGGTGCCCATTGAATGATATTAACTTTCGCTATTGGTCCAATTTCCTTACGTACCAACGCAATTAACTCTGCACTTAGATCATCGCTGCCTTGCTCTCCGACCATCAGAGTGACATAGGCATAAATGCCCTGCCCTGTAATGTCGTGCGGATATCCAACGACTGCTGACTCGGCAACTTTCTCGTGTTTGACCAATGCTGATTCAATTTCAGCAGTGCCTAAACGGTGACCCGATACATTTAGCACGTCGTCGACTCTACCCGTAATCCAATAATAGCCATCTTCGTCACGGCGGGCGCCATCACCAGTAAAGTAATATCCCTTATACAGTGCAAAATAGGTTTCAAAGAAACGCTTATGATCACCATAAATGGTACGCATCATTGAAGGCCATGATGCTTTCATCGCCAGATTACCTGATGCAGGATTACCTTCGACGACATTACCTTCATCATCAAGCAATACGGGTTGTGCACCAAAAAATGGGACAGTTGCGGATCCGGGTTTGGTCGCTGTGGCACCAGGCAAAGGCGTCAACATGTGAGCGCCCGTTTCGGTTTGCCACCAGGTATCGACTATTGGGCAACGCTCGTCGCCAACTACCTTGTGATACCACTCCCAAGCTTCTGGATTGATTGGCTCACCTACCGTGCCGAGTAATCTCAGGCTGGCACGCGATGTCTTTTTGACCGGTTTATCACCAGCACTCATTAAGGCTCTAATAGCGGTGGGTGCGGTGTAGAAAATTGAGACGTTATGCTTGTCGCAGACTTGCCAGAATCGCGAGATATCTGGATAGGTTGGGATGCCTTCGAACATTAACGTAGTCGCGCCATTGGCGAGCGGGCCGTAGACAATATATGTGTGCCCAGTAACCCAGCCAACATCGGCAGTACACCAGTAAACCTCTCCGTCTTTATAATCGAATACCAATTTATGGGTCATTGCTGCTTGCAAAAGATAACCCGCGGTCGTATGCAATACGCCTTTTGGTTTACCGGTTGAGCCTGAGGTATAGAGTATAAACAGCGGGTCTTCAGCACCCATAACTTCTGGTTCGCAATACTCAGAAGCATGCGCCATCGCTTCGTGATACCAAATATCACGATCGCCATTCCATTCTACAGGGTCGCCACCACGTTTAATGACTATGACCGTATTAACATTGGGACAGCCACTGACGGCTTCGTCAGCATTGGCTTTGAGTGGTATGCGTTTACCACCACGGACAGATTGGTCAGCAGTGATCACTACACGACAGTCTGAATCTAGGATTCTGTCTTTTAGTGCATCGGGTGAAAATCCACCAAACACAACGGAGTGCATCGCTCCAATTCGAGTACAGGCGAGCATGGCAACAGCAGCTTCCGGCACCATCGGCATATAAATCGACACACAATCACCTTTTTTGACACCTCTGTCTTTTAGCACATTGGCAAATTTACAAACTTCTTCATGTAGTTCGTTGTAAGTGATTTTTCGATCCTCGCTTGGATCGTCACTTTCCCAAATGATGGCAACTTGATCACCTCTGGTTTCGAGGTGGCGATCAATACAATTGTAAGAGACGTTAAGCTCTGCGCCTTCGAACCACTTGATGTGGACATCGTCACCAAAACTCCAGTTGCTAACCGAGTCCCAGGGTTTAAACCAGGATATATAGTTTTCAGCCTGTTCTGACCAAAAACCCTCGGGGTCATCAACTGATTGCTGATACATTTCTGTATATTCGGCCGCACTAATATTTGCTTGTGCAGCAAAATCTGCTGGTACTGGATAGGTTTTAGATTCTGACATTTGGCTTCCTCGTGCGCTTAATTATGCTGTGTCATTATTTAATGCATGTAATGAATGATTCTACAGGACGTTACTGACGAAACAAGGCGCTACGTTTGCTCTAAATTCTATTGTTGTTATAGCTCATTACTATATAGACCAGCTATATTGATAAGATAAGCCGCCTAGTTATATGGCAAGATATTCATGGCGTAAATCTTCGTTATCGAGCACTTCTTGCGCCGTACCATCAAAAACAATCTGGCCCATATCGAGTATTAACGCCCGATCTGCGAGTTTTAATGCGGCAACAGCGTTTTGCTCAACAATGATGGTAGTCATACCAAGCGTTTTTATCTGTTGAAGCGTCTTTTCAATTTCCTTAACGATAACCGGTGCCAGCCCTTCGTAAGGCTCATCGAGCAGTAGCAATTTAATGTCACGAACCAGAGCTCTAGCCACCGCTAACATTTGCTGTTCTCCACCAGACAGAGTTGTTCCTTCCTGCTTTCGACGCTCACCCAATCGAGGAAATAAATCGTAAACTCGTTCAATCGACCAACCTATAGGCGGTGCGATTTGCGCCAACTGTAGATTCTCTTCAACGGTTAAACCCTGAATAATTCGCCGATCTTCCGGCACCAGACCAACGCCATTACGCGCAGCTTCGTGTGAGCTCATATCATGCAAAGGCTTATGATCTAACCATATTTCCCCATGACGTACTTCGGGTGAATCAACTCTGGCAATAGCACGAAGAGTCGAGGTTTTTCCAGCGCCGTTGCGCCCTAGCAAAGCGACAATTTCACCTTCACGAACATCGAAACTCACACCCTGGACTATATAACTTTCATCATAATAAGCATGTAAATCCCAGACTGAAAAAAAGGCTGGTTGACCCCCTTCCGATTTTTTTGGTGCAACACCTGGAGCCTGGCCACCCTTAAATTCCCTGTCACCCAAATGCTTTTTCGTACCTTTATTTTGGTTTTTATCGCTAGAATTCACAGTTGTGCCCCCCCTAGATAAGCTTCCTGAACCTTTGGATGCCCCTTGATTTCCTCAGGTAACCCTTCCGCGATAACAGTACCCTGCGCAAGCACTGATATTTTCTCTGCTAGAGAAAAAACCACATGCATATCGTGCTCGATGATCATCATGGTAATACCCTTACTAGCAATTTTTTTCAATAAGTCGATTGTATTATTAGTGTCGGCGCGAGCCATACCTGCCGTAGGTTCATCGAGTAGCAGTAATTTAGGTTGTTGAACCAGACACATCGCCAGTTCAAGCCGGCGTTTATCACCGCGTGATAGCTGGCCGGCTATTACCTGTGCACTATCAGCCAGTTCCACATCTTCGAGTAGTGCCATGGCTTGTTCTTTAATACTGGTTTCGTTTTCTACAGAGGACCAAGCATTAACGCGAAACGCACCATCTCGACTCGCAAAAGACGGAATCATCACATTTTCCAGTAAATTCAAATCACCAAATATTTCTGGTGTTTGAAAAACACGACTAACACCGGCCTGATTTATTTCATGGGGTTTCTTTCCTAGTAATGAAATACCATCAAAATCGACGAAACCGGTATCGGGTATTAACTTTCCAATAAAGCAATTTAATAAAGTAGATTTACCCGCACCATTTGGCCCAATAATGGCATGGACAGTGCCTGCCTCAATTTCCAGATTGACATTATCAAGCGCCTGAAGGCCCCCAAAACGTTTATTGACGTTTTTAACTGTAAGTATGGGCATGATTATGACTCCTCCACTGGCAAGTCTTTCTGGGTCGGTGGTGGACCCTTGGTAGAGCGTTGAAATAATGATTTAATGCGCGTAGCGCCTTCCATTAACCCTCCCGGCAGAAAAATTACAATAAACATAAATAGCAAGCCTAACGTTAGATGCCAACCTTCGCCCACAAACAAGCCGATGGTCCAAGCAAATGCATGTTGAAGGCTTTCTGGCAGGAAGGAAAAAGCGCTCAATAAGATGCCTTCATTGAAAGACGAAAATATATTTTCAAAATACTTGATAACAGCCGAGCCAATAACCGGTCCTAATAGCGTTCCTGCACCGCCAAAAATGGTCATTAGCACTACTTCGCCACTCGCTGTCCATTGCATACGCTCAGCACCAGCCAGAGGATCAGTGACAGCCAGAAGCCCTCCGGCTAGACCCGCGTACATACCGGAAATGACAAAAGCAGCAAGGGTATAAGGTCGAGTATTTAAACCGGTATAAGACAACCGATGTTGATTCGATTTAACGGCTCGCAACATCAAGCCAAACGGTGAGCGAAAGATTCTAAGCGAAATGAAAAACGCCACTATCGCCAGAAAACCACAAAAATAGTATCCACTCCAACCCGACATGGCGAGACCAAACAGTTCGGTATTTGGCAAGCCTGCAGTACGCTCGACGCCAAATAGTCCGTCCACCACCCGAGCATCATGTAGTCTCAACTGTAATCCCGTTTCACCATTGGTAATTGGCGTCAACACTGAATAAGCCAGGTTATAAGACATTTGAGCAAAAGCCAGGGTGAGAATTGAGAAATAGATGCCTGATCTTCTTAATGCAATGAAACCTATGATTAATGCAAAGACACCTCCCAGCAAAGTAGCGAGGATAATCGCAGGAATAACGTTCATGGTTAACAACTTAAACGACCAGACTGCGGTATAGGAACCAATCCCAAGAAAGGCAGCGTGTCCAAATGATAGATACCCTGTTAATCCAAATAAGATATTAAAACCAATGGCGAAAATTCCGAAAATCGCAAATTTCTGAAGTAAATCGGGGTAGCCTCCGCCGATCGGTTCCATGATGAGCGGGCCCAATAAAACGACAACAATAAATCCAACAAGTAGATTCCGATCTTTTTTATTAATATTTAGCCACTTCATACCTTAATCCTCCATCACGCCTTTACGGCCCATAAGACCACGCGGCCTTACTAGCAAAACAACGACCGCAACTAAATAAATAATGACCTGATCAATACCCGGAAGTAATGATTTGACCTCATTCATTGAAGCAAAAGACTGCAAGATGCCGAGCAGGAATCCTGCCGTTACCGCCCCTCCCAAACTGCCCATTCCACCGACCACTACAACAACAAAGCTGAGCACTAGAAAATCCATACCCATATGGTAATCCGGAGAAAGAATCGGGGTATACATAACCCCGGCTACACCCGCGACAACTGCCGCGAGACCAAAAACAATCGTGAACTTGCGATCTATATCGATCCCAAGCAAACCCACCGTTTCACGGTCAGCCATGCCAGCGCGTACCACCATGCCGAAGGTTGTAAATTGTAAAAAAGCAAACACGCTGCCCAGAATAACGGTGGCAAAAATCAAATAGATGATACGCCACCAGGGGTAGACAACCGTATTTTGTGCAAAGCCCATTAAGACTCCGATATCTGCTGAACCAGAAAACATTTCAGGGGTAGCCTGAGGAATAGGATTAGCACCAAATTGAGCTTTGACAATTTCCTGTATAACGATGGCCAAGCCGAAAGTGACGAGAATTTGATCGGCATGCGGACGTTTATAGAAATGTCGAATAAGGCCACGCTCCATCACAATGCCCAATATGAGCATAATGGGGATTGCTAGCAGAATCGAAACTGGAACGGAAAAGTCGATCAATAAAGTGCCAAAATCGCCGAACCATTCTTCAATGTAATGCGTTCGGATTTCCACGGGTGAGCCCCATGCCGTTAATTCAGTTGGGTCTAACTCGACTCTTTCAAGCGTTAGCACTTTCTTAACGATTACGGCACAAAATGCACCCAGCATGAAGAGCGCACCGTGCGCAAAATTGACCACGCCAAGGGTACCAAATACTAACGTAAGTCCTAGCGCTATGAGCGCATAGGCACCACCTTTATCCAGGCCGTTTAAGACCTGTAGAATAAATGCGTCCATTAAGTAATCCCCGTGATACTGAATATAAGCAGATTAGAAGTTTTCGATCCTGAACGGATCAGAAATAATAAATAAATAATAAAAATTATAATTCTTAATTTTTTAAATAACAGACACTTCCCTGTGTCTTTTGAAGCAAAACAAATTAACCGTTGTTATAGGGGCCTAAGTTTCCACCTAACATTGAAGCTTCATACTCTACCTGCGCACGAGGTGTAACCTCGACCACTTCGAGAACGTCAAACTTCGAGCTCGGATTTTCTTTACCTTTCACAACCAATACATCTTTGAAGCACTGGTGATCTTCTGCACGGTATTCAGTCGGGCCATTACCTAGGCCATCAAACTTGAAGCCTTCTAATGCTGCACCAACCGCACTTGGCTTAAAGCTACCAGCACGTTGACAAGCATCGGCATAAAGAAGTGCCTGACAGTATGTTGTGTGAGCAGCCTGACTGGGAGGGAAACCATAAGCTTTACCGAAAGATTTAACAAACGCCTTAGAGCCTGCATCCGGCAATGACCAATGCCAGTTAGTTGAACCGAATATACCTTTTACGTTTTCACCTGCACCAGCAGCCATCAAACGTGAGTACAGAGGTACAACAATAGTGAAATCCTTGCCGTTAACCTGTCTGTCACGAAGTCCAAACTGGATCGCCTGAGTCAGCGAGTTAATCATGTCCTTACCGTAGTGGTTTAGAACCAGAACGTCAGCACCAGAATTTAATACTGGAGTAATGTACTGAGAGAAGTCACCTGCGCCAACCGGAGTCTTAACGGCTTGAGCAGTTTTCCAACCCATGGCTTCAGTGTACTTACGGATAGAACCTTCCTGTGAATAACCCCATGTGTAGTCGGCTGTTAGATGGTAAGCAACACGATCGGTACCGTAGTTATTTTTCAACACAGGTGCTAATGCAGCGCCTGTCATTTCTGTATTAAAAAAGTGACGGAATCCGTTGGCTTTTTTATCTTTACCAGTCGTATCATTTGAGTGAGTCAAACCCGCCATAAAAATGACACCCGCTTCCTGACAAAGGCCCTGAACCGCAATCGCAACACCCGAAGACGAACCACCAGTAATCATAACTGCACCATCTTTTTCAATCATACGCTTGGCAGAAGCTCGTGCCGCATCAGATTTAGTTTGTGTATCACCTGTTACATAAACCACTTTTTTACCGTTAACACCGTTACCCTTGAGGGCTTTTGATGAAAAGGTATTCATCATACCGCCATCACCTTCACCATTGATGTGCTGAACAGCCAGCTTATATGCACGCAATTCATCCGCACCTTCGTCAGCATAAGCGCCTGTCTGAGGTACGTTAAAACCAAAAGTTACGGTAGATCCTGTGGGTTCGTTACGGTAATTGGCAGCAAATGCTTTATTACTAAAAATTAATGGCATCGTACTGGCAGCTGCAATTGCGGCCGTACCTTTGATTATGTTTCTTCTTGAATTGTTTGTCGGTTTATCGTTGCTCATCTAGCTATCCTCTTCGTTTATATTGTTAGTTATCAATTCTTTAAAAATGGCCTATTTTTACAGCCATCCTCATCACTAGCGAATATCGTGCCAAATAATTAATTACTTATAAAACAGGGCGTTAAATAAATAGCTCTATGTCATTTGATCAATGTGTTACGTTTCGTGACCCTAAAGATAATCAAAGGTTACCTTTGGTAACATGCGGTTGCCCTGTTTGACCATGGGCAGTCAATAAAGCTGCCTCAATTAAAAATGTGACCTTTAGCATCAAGCTAGCTGAGTGAAAACTATTATTACTCTTTATAGTGCCAACTGTTCCGAGAAAAATATCAAAGATGCAGCACTGTCACAGTCGGCGGGGCCAGATTTGCGACCTATCTCTCGTCCCTCAGGGTCTATCAGGAGCGTTGTCGGCATTGCAAAAATGCAGCCGTAATCCAGACCGAGCGTTTGGTAAAGCCACTGAACATTGGTAAATTACCCAGTATCTGTCAATAAAGCAATGACTTGAAAATTATCTCCACCAAGCGCCTGTTGCAAGCCTTGCAGATCAGGTAGCTCATTACAGCGAGGTGGAAACCAAGTCTCCCAGACATTCAAAAGTACATATTTGCCATTAAAGTCTTCGAGGGTCAATTGATTTCCAACCTTCTCTTCGAACTCGATCTTTGGCAGCTCTTTCAAAGTTGAGTGAATGCCAAAAATAAACCTTTCACCTTCTGCAAAGGCTGCACCTGAAAGCAACGAAAAAAAACACCAACGAAAGCAGTATCCACCGTATTAACTGTTTCAGTTTATTTCACCTATATTTGCCAAGACTGACCTTATGGTTGTCCCACCCGCAGGATGCGTTGCCACTTTTTGTGAGTGCTATATCCAAACGATGAAAACGCCTTGCTCACCCAATGCCATACGAGGGAATCCAACCGTTCTTTTAATTGGGCTGACAGCCAGGACTCTTGGATGCGTGCAACCAGCCTTCAGATCCAACACACAAGTTTAAACAAACTCACCCTGCACTATTCGTTCAACCCAGGTGACCAATGCCAATTCATTGGATAGCTGAATAACATCAACCCTGTCAGATGGTGCACCATTATCGATCTCTATAGCTGTCAAATAACTCACACCGTCATCACTTTAAAATACGACTTTGACCTTGGGCAGGTTATTAACAGCTGTGAACCAGTCAACGACAGTCTAGAAATCGTCCACATCAATTGCTGGACCATTCACAGAACAGCCTTCAATATGCCAACCGTCCAAGCTTATTGGCGTTGGAGCGGACCATCTCTGCTGTGTATGGCGCACGATTGAGATATCACGGATCTCTTCTCGAGGAGCCGGTCGAGATAGACCGCCAGAATGTCTCCACTAACAGTGACAACGGCCGATGTTTGACAATATGTGCAGGTTCTTACTTCGAGTAATACATCTTTATTTACTTATATCGCCATTTGCGGCGATCGAACGAGTGCGCAATTGCATGGCGTTCACCCCAATCTCTTGAGACACATAGCTATCTTAACTGTGCCTATCTAGCCAGATCGGGATGAATTCGTCACTTTATGTCGATAGCAGAGTCACAAACCCATGTTCTCGCTGTGAGCGATTTTGATAGAGAATAAAGAATTTTATCCAGGTTTTACCTTCGTCATCCGACAGCGCAATCTTAACGCCGTATTGATAAGACGAATTGTCATTAATCTGAAGCCAATGCGCAAAGAGGGTGCCATCTGCTTATACGATAGCAGAAGGGAAGCCAGCCCAGTTCACAAAAAGATAGTTGGGTTCGACGACTGTCTGCGGCTTTGACCAACCTGCCTTATCTGAGATCGTGGCCTTCACTGCAAAACCCTTGCCTTGAGGCTCAGTCCAGCTCATCAGCACCCGACGATCAGTCATCGTAGAAAGTGACGGCTCACTCGCGACATTAGCTACTGGCGTTGTCAGCTCTACAATTGAGGTAATGAGCACATCGTCAGCTAGGGCGTTAGTTTCAATAACCGCTAAGCATGCCAGCAGAACAATAACCAATATGGCTGAAAGTTTTGTTTGAGAACATTGTTTTGCCTCACTAATTGACTCCGATTATTGCGCGACACATTAACGCTAAAGCTCCACATCGTGACTTAGAGATCCCCTTTAGCCACTTAGAGCTTTCACTCTCCGTTTATCAAGGTGCTTTTGGATCGATGTGTTCGATCTGATTAAGCGCATCACCCGTTAGTTCAAATGCTTGAGCAAAACCTCGAATATACCGGCCTTTATGGGCGTTGATTTGGAATAGGTTGAAGTCTTGGAGCGGTTCTATCACATCGATAAAGCCACCAAACTTATTTCGAAACTGCGCCATTACAGACTGATAATGAGTGCTATCTCGTTGAATAATGACACCTTTACCCTGCAATATTGCACGCCGTCGCGAGAACGGGTTTTGGCAATTTGCTTCATCTTCAATGAATAGCAGGCTAATGGATGTGTTTTGTTTGAGGTTGGTAGTGTGTTTAGACAGGTCACTAATGAATAAGTAGTAGGCTGATTCAAACTCAACATAAGGCGTATAACTAGCCTCAGGTTGATTGTTATCGTCTATAGTGGCTAAGTGAACTGTCTTTAAGTTACCAAGCAGCTCGTGAAATTCGTTTTGAATGGATTCTAGGTTGTATTCTTTAGTCACGATTTTTAGATAGCTATCAGTAGGAGGAGTTGTATTCTGCCATAGCCCTATGCAATTTCAGCATTAAAAACATTCAACTTAAGCCATCTATCCATTCATCTTCATCAACTGCGCACTGGCTTGGTCGTTTTCACTAGCGAGATTCATTAGTTTAATTTGTGTTTCGTAGTGGCGTGCATACTCCATCATACGAACCATTGAACTGATTGTATTGACATTGCTAGCCTCCAGAGTGCCTGATGTCACTGAAAGCGACGCATCGGCTTCAGCTGGCAAACCATCTCTAGTTCGAAACAAGCCATCCTCACCTCGATCAAGTTGGATGGTATCAGGTTTGACTAACTTGATTCGATCGACCGCAACCAGTGTACTCGCACTTTGTCCTGCACCTCGAATGCTGATGGTGCCATCTCGCCCGATGAGGAGTGATTCAAATTCTGGAATAGTAATGGGGCCACCATCGCCAAGTACAATTTGATTCGCACCATTAAGAAGTAATCCATTCG
The DNA here is from genome assembly GCA_047638435.1 of Urechidicola sp. Taxonomy (GTDB): domain Bacteria; phylum Pseudomonadota; class Gammaproteobacteria. The sequence continues at coordinate 12,032 of JBLILW010000005.1, read as the reverse complement.
GGTCAAGATGGAAGTCGCCTCTTCGTGAATAGGCTTCGTTACCATCCTTAGCCTGTACTGCAAACCACCCTTCCCCATTGATGGACACATCAAGATTTCTGCCCGTCGTCATCAGTGCGCCTTGACTAAAATCGGCACCAGCCCCTTTATTAGTTGAGTAAGCTCTGTCTGCATGACCAGGACCATAAACCGGTTTGGCTTGAAAATGATCCAGAGTTGCTTTAAAGCCAACGGTACTTGCGTTTGCAAGGTTATTGGCGTTGGTGGTCTGTGCCAACATCGATTGCGATGCACCGTTCATTGCGAGATAGAGAAATTTATCCATGAGCTACGCCTTTAATTTTTAGCTATCAATCATGATTATTAATAATCGCAACTGGCAACAACTATCGAATCTGAATAATTGTATCGGTAATAGAATTAGATGTTTCTATCGACCGAGCGTTAGCCTGAAAATTACGTTGAGCTGTAATTAAATTGACCAATTCAGCTGTTAAGTCAACATTTGATGCTTCGAGGGCTCCAGATTGGATTAAACCAAATCGACCCGTACCGCTGACACCCGTAATAGCGCTTCCCGAGTCCGTGGTTTCCTTCCAGGAAGCATTTCCAACTCCGCGTAAGCCTTGGCTATTAGGGAAATCAGCCATCGCAATCTGTCCGACAGGAGATGAAACACCATTGCTAAACGTTGCTCGTATCAAACCAGTCTCTGAAATGTCAAGACCAGTAAGCCGTCCAGTAGTAAAGCCATCAGGATTCAATCGACTAACAGCAAAACTAGATGAAAACTGTGTTGTTGTATTGTTTACAAAGTCGTGAGTGATCGTTAGCGGGTCAGAGCCATTGGTCTGCGGCAATGACACATTTTGTATTGTAGCAGGCGTGCTGCTTGCAAATGAGCCATCGCTATTGAATTGAAGAACAGCTGGGTTTTGCGCAACAGCAGGTCCTGCTCCATTGGGATGATTGACAACAGGCCCGCCAGCAATATCGGTTGGTGCGCCATCGAGATAAGTAAATACAAGCCAGCTATTAGGATTACCCGCAGTGGCTGGTGGGACAATTGGATTAGTTGCAGTCGTAGGGCCGTCGTGCACAAAATAATAGGTCGATACATGTGATGCACCTAATGAGTCAAAAACAGTGCTCGACGTTGAGTGTGCATAGGTTTCACTCGCCGAAGGGTTAAAAGTAGTCGGGTCCGTTTGAGTCGTGGTTGAATTCAAGTTCAAACCTACTTCAACTTCGGTTGTTGCCTGTGGCGAGCCAGTGGTTGCAGGGAGTTGGACTGGATTTGTGGTGTTTAAACTGGTAGAGGTAACTGTACCATTCGCATCAACTGGAAAGGTCTGTAAAAACTGGCCACTATTATTAGTGATGAATCCATCCGCATCGATTTGAAACTGTCCTGCGCGAGTATAAGAAATGTCACTGCTACTAGCGCTCTGCTTAGTAATGTAAAAACCTTGGCCGTTAATCGCTAGATCAAGATTGGCTTCTGTAAATTCCAGATTACCCTGTCCAAATTGTTGGCTCACACTCGAAACTTGAACACCACTACCAACTGCAGTTGAGCTATGTCCAAAAGGTGATACAGCAAACAAGTCACCAAATTCAGCTCGCGACCGTTTAAATCCAGAGGTTGATACGTTGGCAATGTTGTTACTGGTCACACCCAAATCAACGGTGGCTGCCTGTAGGCCGCTAAGTGCTGTATTAAATGACATATTGGTATCCTCTCTTTACTTATATTAAGTGATTTAACTAATTGGTTTTGCTAGTTTATTCTGATGCCAGATTTACAAAATTTTTCGAACATCGCCCATGCTGATATTTCCAAGGCCAGATATGCTCAACGTCAGGTCTTGCCCTGCTTTTCCAATGGTGACGCTTTCAACATCGACAACCGTTAAAATGGCACCGGCAGAGACTGATGTACCACGATTAACCTCAGCTGAAATTGCGTACTCGCCAGCTGGAGATGGAGCGCCTGTGCTGTCTAGCCCATCCCATGCGAAATTAGATAAGCCCTTGGGTTGTGCGCCTAATAACTGTTGATGAACTAGCTGCCCTGCCGAGTTAGTGACTCGCACGGCCACCTCTTGTGCCGACTGCTCAAGTTCAACCGAACCACTGAGCCCGCCGGTAGCACCAAGATAACCAGTCTCAGATGGAATCAATACTTTGCGACCAACCAAAGTAGACGCCTGTAAGGCTTGATTGGATTGAAATGATGAATTCAGTGAATTGAATGTCGTATTCAACTCATTAATACCACTCACTGTACCAAACTGAGCGATCTGTCCAAGGAAGTCACCATTTTCCATCGGTTCCAATGGGTCTTGAAAGCGTAGCTGAGCCGTCATAAGTTCTAAAAATTCTGCTTGGCCTAGTTCATCATTTTCCTTGGTTTTAGTGCCACTGGTATTACTAAGGCCTAATGGGGAAAATGGATTTTTAGTATCGATTTCATTCATGAGAGTTACCCTGTTGAATGTTCTGCGCTATTAGATTCATATCTGAGTTTAACTACCTAAGGACAATGCGCGTAACAGTAGGTCACGAGAGGTACTGAGTACTTCGACGTTATTTTGATAGGAGCGAGAGGCTGAAATCATGTTAGCCATTTCTTCTACCGAATTAACATTGCTTCCAAATACATACCCATCTTCATTGGCCAGTTTATGTCCAGGATCATAAATGGGTTTAGCGTCGCCCTGACTTTCGATTATGCCAAGCATACGAACACCAACTTCTTCTGGTCTGGATCGATCGTCCATCATTGCCTTAAATACAGGTTGTCTTGAGTGATACGCTTCTTTAGCAGATGAAGCCACTGTTTCTGAATTCGCTAAATTACTCGCAGTCGTATTTAATCTTATGGATTGAGCGCTGATAGCGCTGCCTGATATATCAAAGTTAGAGAAGAGTCCCATTGTTATTCTCCTTTCAAGGCTTTTATTATGCCCTTAACGCTACCATTCAAAAATGTAAAACTAGTTTGGTATTGAAGTGCATTTTCTGAAAATTTAGATTGCTCAACATGAGAGTCAACCGTATTACCATCTAATGAAGCATGTAATGGATTGCGATATTTAAGCGATGTACTGAAGTGACTAGCCGAGTTCAGGTTGATGTGCTCGTGGTGTGTGCTGACCATATTCAGACTGCTTGTCTGCTGGTTATTAGCCTGCTTTAGCATCGATTGGAAATCGATGTCACGTGCTTTGTAATTCGGAGTATCGGCATTGGCTATGTTAGATGCCAAAACACTCGCTCGCTTGCCTCGCATGATCATTGCATCATCATGTATTGCGAAAGCTCTTTCAAAGTTTATTGGCATCGTTAGGTCTCATCACTATTAATTTCAGATAGTTATGCACCGTCAGTGCCATTAAATTATTTGCTAATTATTTCAATAACTTAAAATATATAGTGGCTAACTTAACAGCGGCAATAGCGGCAATAGGCATGGCAATTTGCCGCTATTGCCGCAACAAAATTAAGCCAAAGGCAATTTCATTGCGTCAATCACTGCCTGACCTAGGACGTCAGGATCAAATTTTGCGATAAATTTGTTTGCTCCAACTTTGTCGACCATTGTTTGATTGAATACACCACTCATCGACGTGTGCAAAACAATATATAAATGTTTCAGCCGCTCGTCAGCTCTAACTTCGGTGGTGAAGGTGTAACCATCCATTTCGGGCATTTCAATATCCGAAATCACCATCGCTAAACGATCAAGTCGTGGATCTTTACTATCAGCCCAGTCTTTAAGCAAGTCGAGTGCCTGTTTGCCATCTTTTGTCGTGATTGTTTCCAACGACATATCATTTTCAAGTGTTTTACAAACTTGCTTGCGAGCCACCATCGAGTCGTCTGATACTAGTATTAGATTTTTCTCAGCATTGGTTTGCTCGACCTGGTCTCTAACAACTTGCGACAGATCTTCTTTCGAGCCTATCACTTCATGCATAACTCGCTCAACATCGATCACTTCGACCATTACGCCATCGACATGCGTTACCGCTGTCAAGTAACTAGAACCAGCGGCTGTAACGCTTGGCGGAGAAAGTATGTCTTTCCAATTAAGGTTAACGATACGATCGACTCCTTGAACAAGGAAACCTTGAACGCTGCAATTATATTCAGAAATGATGACAAATGAATTCCCAACGTCCTGAATAGGTGGCCCACCTATGGCCATACTAAGATCCATAATACTGATTGTTTGACCACGAATATTTGAGATACCCCTAACTACGGGATGCGATTTTGGCACTTTCGACAGCCTTGGGCACTGCAGTACTTCTCGAACCTTAAAGACATTAATACCGTAAAGTTGTTGACCACCCAGCCGAAACATTAATAGTTCTAATCGATTTCGTCCTGCTAGTTGGGTACGCTGGTCAACCGATGCCATTACACCGGACATATTCTGCTCCTATTTATATCGCTCGAGTTTAAAATTTAATTATTGATAAAACTGCGTCGGCCATGAACACAAGGACTTTAGTAATGATTGATGGCTCGTTAATTGCAGCGGAATTGTAATATAGCTTTAACATCACTAGTATCACCTAAAATTTGTTTTTTTGAGCAATTAAACGTCATTATTTTGGCTATTTTTATTCAATTACTATTTGAAGCAGACATTGAAGGAAAAAATGAATACCCGCAGACTATCAACCTTTATATATTTGAGCTTAGCTTGCCTAGGTTTAATTATAATGGCTGATGAGGTAAAAGCTGAAAAATATCAAAGTCTTGAATCGATACGGTTTCAAGCGGAAGAATATATCATGCAATTTGACTATAGAACACCTTATCTACCTGTATTTAAAGCGAATTATCTCGATAGTAGATTAAAACTTGCGAACTGCAATGAACCGCTTCACATAGAGTTTTCTAACCTTCAAAAAACTTATGGGCGAACATCTCTTAATATTGGTTGCCAGCATTCACCTCAATGGCGTATTCATTTACCGATAAAAGTCGATGTATTTGATGATGTACTGGTAGCGCAACAGCCTTTTAGCCGCGGTCAAAAAATTGGCAATCGTATGGTTGAATATGGAAAAAGAAATATCTCTCTGTTAAATCAGGGTTATTATACTCAGTCAAATGACTTGAAATATATGGAATCCAGGCAGAATTTAAAGCGAGGTGGTGTTTTAACACCGAACAACACTCGCCCATCAGAGACGGTGAAATCTGGTCAAAATGTAACTTTGGTCCTCAATTACAAAGGCATCAACATTAGAACGTCCGGTAAGGCTTTGCAGTCAGCACGTATGGGGCAGCTGGTTAAGGTTAGAAATTCGCAGTCTCAAAAAATTGTGGAAGGTATCGTCTCTGGCGAAGGTCTGGTAGAGGTCAACTTGTGACATTCACGCAACCTACTTTGCTTATAATCGATACGCTAAAAAGACTACCTAGTTTTAGTTTCCGAGGGTAAATCTAATAAAAATTCAATTCGCGCAAAATAATAGTCAAATAAGCTAAACTTTCCCCTCACAGAGCCGATAGATATTTTGATCACATACATTAAGGAGCGTTTGAGATGACAGATGCCATCAGTACACAGAATAGACTGCAGTCGAATGCAATAAAATCAGAGTCAAAACCAAGCGCTAAGCCTGATTCTAACCAGGTTTCTACTGGTGAAAACAAAGCAAGCGCGAGATCTGGCGCGGCTGCTATTGTTCAGTTGAGCAGTTCGAATATTTTGCAGGACTTAAATACTTCCATTCGAGAACTACCGGAGGTCAATGCAGCTAAAGTTGAATCGATAAAACTAGCATTAGCTCAGGGTGAGTATCAACCCAATGCAGAAGTGATTGCCAAAAAGTTTAGTGAAATAGAAAAGTTATTGCCATGAGTTCAGCTTTGCCTAGCCAATGCCGACAAGCGCTGAGTCAACTACTTCAAACGCAACTAGCGAAAGTTGATGAGGTAAATCACTATTTGCAAGAGTTAAAGACCTCGATAGCTAAAAATGATATCGAGGCGATCAACGGCACATTGACAAAGAATAATTTACCTATAGGTGAAATTGAAGATCTTGAAAGTCATCGTAATCGACTTTTAAGTCAATATGGATTCGAGGCCAATAAAGACGGCCAGACAGCCTGTATTAAATGGAGTGATGATAACGAAGGGAATTTGTCTAAACAATACCAACTTTTGTCCGAGTCGTTAGTTCAGTTACAGCGGTCTATTCAAATCAACGCGTTGCTCGTCAACAAAGGACAGGATCGTATAAGACGTTCTGTTAGTCTACTTACAGGGCAAGTAAACAACGAAAAATCAAGCACTTATTCTAAAAATGGGCAGACCCGTGACGCTACTAATAAGCGCAGTATCACTCAGGCTTAGTCCCTTTTCTCCGCCTTTATTTCAGTTTAAGTTTCGAACCAATTTTATTGATTTATAATCTGTCTACTTACCTCTGTTGTGGTCAAACCTTACCAGACACTTTACTTTAGAGAATTTTCGTAATTGACTGTTGACTGATCCCCATTCTTAGTATGCAGCCTTTCCATGTTATAATATCTAATTTAATCTGCCACATCTTTTGCCATATGTTCACCCACTGGTTGGTGGATATTAAATATCCAATCATGCTTAGGGCTTTCAAAAAAACGCTCAACTGCCGCATTGACGTTCCTCAACTAGCGCTAACATCACCCACACTGGCTCGCTCACTATAAGCTTCTAATAATTTTGGATATCGATGACTGGTGTATTGTGATCCTCGATCGCTGTGAAACACGAGCCCTTTAGGTGGCTACCCTAAGTTCTAAGCCATCATCATCGCTCTAGAAATCAGGTCTGTCGTCATACGTTTACTGATGTACTAGCCCACGATCCTGCGTGAGTACAAATCCATAACGATTGTTAGATCGATCCACCCCTGATTTGTATTCAGATAGGTGATATCACCAGCCTATACTTGATCCAATCTAACAGGATTAAAGTTCTGGTTTAACAAATTATCAGCAATAGCCTTTAAATTTCTTTTCGTCGATGAGGATGCTGTATATCGGCAGTAATCAACTGCCCTTGGCGCTTCTTCCATGCATAATATGCCGAGGTACTCACTTGCATCACTCGACATAATGCGGTCACCGGATACTGCATTGACTCGCCTGTGACGAAGTTAAACTTTACGTCATTTCTTTCTCAATTCGTGAATTTTACGGCCTTTATGCAGTTGGCTGAGTTCCTCTCGTTCATCAGTTAACAATGATTTTCCTCCGACATTCGATGCTATTTCACCTTTCTAACGATAGAGCATATTGCTGGCTATACCCAATAATACCGTAGCTTCCGACACTGCATAACCTTTGTCTCTAACCAGAGCAACCGCTTCTTCCTTAAATTATTTGTATACTGCTTTTTCGTTTTTTTCTTCCCCGTTTCCACACTTTGATAGTTGATAAATATTATCTCTTATTAAAGTGTCTGGTGTCATTAAACCAAAACATACTACTCTAGAGCCCAGAAGGATCAATCGATTAACCATTGAAGAGCCTGCCCTACTCGCACCATTCGCCGAATAAAATATCGAACTGTTATTTTCAGATAGTCCAGAACTATCAGCCAACATGGACGAAACCTCTTTACGCTTACTCATTCGTAATCTGATGAGTAATGCCATTGCCTATAACCACACACAGGGAAAAGTTAATATTTGCTTGTACCAACAGGCAGGCAGAGCCTAAATTTGCATAGAAGATAATGGCTCAGGCATTCCAGAATCTGAGCAAGACCGAGTATTTGAGAGCTATTACTCTATTGAAAACTACGACACACCCAGCTTCGGAATTGATTTATCTATCGTCAAAAGAGTCGCTGAACTGCACACAGCCACCTTGAGCATGGGCAAGCCAGATTCAGGCAATGGACTGAAAATAACCATTTGTCTCTCTAGGCCTGTTAATTAAGTAAAATTTTCTCTAAAACACCATTCTCTAGCTGCTATTTTCTTTCGAGAGGCATAAGATACGTCGTCCAGTTTTAACCTGAAACATTAGAGCGACTCTAAAAATAGTTTTTTTCTTGTGGCTGTCTTTTCTCCTGCACCAACAGTAGGTGCCACAAAGCGAAAACAGCATATATGCCATTCATGGCAATAAGTGCTAGAAAGCACCGCGCGGATACCCGCAGTGTACCTAAAGTACATGAGGCTCGAGCTTGGGAAAAGTACATTTTTAGAGGTGCCTTTAGATATTTCATCGTAGCCGGAGGCTATAGTGACCAACACAGAAACCACAGTTCGTAAGCCAAGATTATTTTTGCGTATTTTTGTCGTATTTATTCTAGTAGCTGCAATAGCCGCTGGTCTTGGCTATAAAAAATATCTACAAATTGGTGTGCTTGGGGCACAGGGCAACATTCCGCCACCGCCTATTAGCGTGACGGTGGCAAGCGCCAAGTCGGCTAAATGGCATAAGCGCATCAAGGCTGTCGGTACTTTGGTCGCGAGTCAGGGCGTTAATTTGTCCACCGAAGTAGCCGGTATCGTCAAGTCGATTCACTTTGATTCAGGGCAGGAAATCAAAAAAGGCGCTTTACTGGTCGAGCTCAACAATCAGTCCGAACTTGCCACACTAGGACAAGCTCAGGCTAAATTTGATGCTGATAATAGTCAGTATCAACGATTGCTTAAACTGAAAGATCAATCATTTGTGACCCGCAATGACATTGATACCCAAACTGCTTTGGTCGACATTTCTCAGGCACAGATTAGTGTGGCTAAGGTTGCGCTTGCGACGAAAAAAATCAATGCACCTTTCTCGGGTAAATTAGGCATACGCCTCATCGATATTGGTGAATATATCACCCCAGGAAAACCGCTAGTGACTCTGCAATCAGTCGATAAGCTGCTGCTTGATTTCACTCTGCCAGAAAGTAATTTTAACGATCTTGCAATGGGACAAAACATTCGCTTTAAGGTGCGCTCTTTTACAGATAAGTTATTCACGGCTGAAGTGAAAGCTTGGAGCCCTGTACTTGACGAGAGCACTCGAAACATCACGATTCAGGCCGAGGTTGATAATAAGAATCGGCAGCTTGCACCAGGTATGTTTGCTGAAATGGAAGTTAATAGCGCGCAAAAAATTGCCCTAGTCACATTACCCGAAACTGCCATTTTTTATAACATCTACGGTGAGGCCGTTTATATACTCGAAAAACAACCCCAGAGCATAGATGAAAGTACAGCTGAGAACACCAAAGACGTACCCGACTACCGACTAGCGGCGCGTCAGGTTCGAGTAGCTTATCGAAGCAAAGGGCAGGTCGGCATTATCAGTGGCATCGATCCTGGTGATTTGGCGGTAACCTCGGGTCAGCTAAAGCTCTACCCAAGTCTGCGCGTAGCAATTGTTGATGACCCGCCAGAATTTAAAGCCGCCAATGCGCAGGCGGAATAGCCCTTATGTTGACCGATTATTTTATCAAGAGACCAGTGCTATCACTGGTCATCAGCACATTCATCGTACTGTTGGGCGTACAGGCATTTTTTGACACCCAAGTTCGTCAATATCCCGAATTAGAAACATCGGTCATTACTGTAACGACTGCCTATCCAGGTGCTAGTGCTGAGTTAATTCAGGGATTTATTAGCACGCCAATCCAACAGGTAGTATCGAGCACCAGTGGCATCGACTACGTCCGTTCGAGCAGCTCTAATAGTATTTCGACCGTTGAAGTTCACATGAAGCTTGGTGTTGATCCTGATGTTGCGCTAACTGAAGTCAGCACCAAAGTATCTTCTATACGCGCCGAGTTACCAGTTGAAGCACAGGACCCTGTCGTTGCAAAAAGCGATGCCAATAGCTTTGCCCTCGCCTATTACAGTTTTTATAGCGATACATTATCCGCTGTTGAAGTGACTGATTATCTATTGCGTACCATTCAACCGGCGCTTTCCACCGTTAAAGGCGTTGGAGAAGCGCAAATTCTCGGTGGCAAAACTTATTCGATGCGAATCTGGATGGATCCTGTCCGCATGGCTGCAGCCAAAGTATCGGCTGCCGATATCGTCAACGCGATTGGGTCTGATAACTATCAGTCAGCTGCCGGTCAAACGCGAAGCAAACTGGTTCAAACCAATGTCAACGCGGTCACCGATACCGGAGACCCTGACGTTCTGAAGCGTTTTGTGGTGCGAGAGTCTGGTAATAAAACCGTTCGACTTGGCGATGTTGCCGACGTAGAACTCGGTGCTGAAAACTACGACAGCCTCGTTATGTTTGATGGAGTGCCTTCCATTTATATTGGCATCAACGGTACGACAGACGGCAATCCTCTCACCACAATCGAGCTAGTTACTGCTGAACTTGAAAAAATGAAAACTTCTTTTCCGCCTGGCCTTAAGGTTGCGATAGCCTATGACTCGACTGAGTTTATCCAAGCTTCGATAGATGAGGTGATCCTGACCTTAATTCAGGCCTCGATCATTGTTGTTGCTATTATTTTTTTATTTTTGGGGTCCGTGCGATCCACGATGGTACCGTTAGTCACTATCCCACTATCAATTATTGGCGTGTTATTTTACATGCAAATATTGGGCTATTCGATCAATCTGCTAACACTACTGGCAATGGTCATGGCCATTGGCCTTTTGGTAGACGATGCCATCCTCGTGGTGGAGAATATATATCGCCATATCGGTGAAGGGTTAAAGCCATTGCAAGCAGCACTCGTCGGTGCCAGAGAAATTGCAAAACCGGTCATCGCAACTACCATCGTGTTAATTGTGGTTTACGCACCAATAGGCTTACTCGGTGGATTAACCGGTGTTTTATTCAAAGAGTTCGCTTTTACCTTGGTCGGCACGATCATTATCTCCACCATCATCGCTCTCACGTTGTCTCCAATGATGTGTTCTCGGATACTGAAACCAACCGTTGCTAATAATGCTTATGCGCGGTTCGTCACTCAATTATTCGACAAGATTCAACGCCGTTACGAACGATTCTTAGCCGAATCAATGCGTACACGATCTGTCACTATTATCTTTGTGGTGATGGTGTTAACGATGCTCATCGCCATGTTTCAATTTGTCCAAACAGAGCTGGCACCAGAAGAAGATCAGGGTATTATTTTTGTATTTTCTAAGGCACCCGATCATTCGAGCATAGACTATTTGAATAAGTACACAGCGCCTTATAATGACATTTTTCGTGGTTATGAGGATGAATTTCAATCATCTTTTATGGCGAACGGCTTTGGTGGGCCAACTGTCTCATTTGCCGGTATGTTACTCAAACCGTGGGACCAACGATCACAGTCATCGCAAGAGATGATCCCTGCCATTCAAAAGCAGCTTGACCAACAACCCGGCCTACAAAGCTTTGCGTTCAACCCACCTTCACTACCCGGTGCGAGTGGTAATACACCAGTTGAATTTATCCTCAAAACTCAACAGAGTTACGATCAACTCTATGGCGTCGTACAGCAGATACTCGCCAAAGCCCGCGAGACAGGTCAGTTTTATTTCATCAAAAGCGACTTCAATTTTAGCAAACCTGAAATCAGGGTTACTGTAAACCGTGAACGTGCCCAGTCCATGGGTATATCGATGCGTGAAATTGGCCAGACACTTGGCGCTATTTTGGCCGAGGGCTATGTTAGCCGCTTCAACCTGGCCGGTCGTAGCTATAAAATTATTCCACAAGCACGACAGGCCGATCGAGAAAACGGCGCAATCTTGGGTCAATATTTTGTTTACACGCCACAGGGTGAGCAAGTAAGTCTTGCGGCACTGGTTGATATTGAATACACCTCAGTACCTGCAGAACTGGTTCAGTTCCAGCAGCAAAATTCAGCCAAGATAGACGCTGTTCCCGGTGTGCCACTAAGCGAGGCATTGCAAACACTGCGCGACATCACGGCTGAAGTGGCACCTGCGGGATATACTTTCGACTATCAGGGCCAGTCGCGCCAGCTGATTCAAGAAGGCTCTGCATTAGCGCTGACTTTCGGTTTTGCCATTATTATTGTTTTTCTCGTGC
>JBLILW010000004.1:0-31112 GCA_047638435.1 Urechidicola sp. | reverse complement strand
CGGCTGTTGCTAATGGTGATTTAACGAAAAAGATTACGGTTGAAGCCAAGGGTGAGGTTCTGGAACTCAAAGGAACCATCAATACCATGGTTGAGCAGCTTAATGCTTTTTCTTCAGAGGTTACTCGTGTTGCTAAGGACGTTGGAACTGAAGGTATTCTCGGAGGACAAGCAAAAGTTGAAGGGGTCTCTGGTACTTGGCTTAAATTAACCAATAATGTAAACGGTATGGCCGATAGCTTAACCGTTCAGGTAAGGAATATAACAGAGGTTGTGACAGCGGTTGCAACAGGAGATTTAACACGCTTAATTGATATCGATACAAAAGGAGAGTTCCTAGAGTTAAAAAACAATATAAACCGGATGATTAATGTTCTTTATTCCGCAGATGAGGAAAATAAAAATCAAAACTGGGTTAAAGATGGCGTCTCTTTACTCAATATAAGAGTCCTAGATAATGACAAACTAGCTGACCAGATTGAAACTTCCATTAATGAAATATCTCGTTATGTAAATGCTGGTATTGGAGCACTTTATATCTACGAAAAAGAAAATGAAATTTTGACTCTTGAAGGCTCTTATGCCTACGTACATAGAGCTGATGTTGCGAGTAGTTTTAAATTAAGTGAAGGGGTAGTGGGACAAGTAGCCTATGAAAAGAAGCCTATTCTATTAACAAATGTTCCAGATGGCGCTACTATTCAGAGCGGTACTACTAAAGGAAAAGCATTGAATATTTATACCTACCCTCTTATTTTTAAAGAGGAACTCATAGGTGTAGTTGAAGTTGCTTCATATGAAAAGTTTAGCGCAATAATACTTGAATATATAGATTCAGCACTTATCACACTAGCGGGTTCCCTTTATGTCTCAATACAAGCGAGTGCCACTAGTAATCTTCTAGTTCAATCCCAAACCCAATCAGAAGAATTAGAGGAGCAATCACTCCAACTGAAGTCGCAAAATAAGGAGCTAGAACAGCAACGTCAATCAATGGATATGCAGCGCCATGAACTTGAGATAAAAAATAGTGATTTAGAGTCGGCTCAAGTTGAAGTGAACAAAAGAGCTAAAGATTTAGAAGATGCAAACCGATATAAATCTGAATTTTTGGCCAATATGTCACATGAACTTAGAACGCCACTCAACTCGATGTTACTCCTTTCAAGCTCTCTTTCCAAAGTGAAGGATATTGAACCAGCCAAACTCAATAAACAAGCTTCAACTATATATGATGCAGGCAGCAGCCTTCTGAACTTAATCAACGATATTTTAGATTTATCTAAAATAGAAGCCAATCTTATGACCCTCAATATTGAAGAGGTACACATAAGTTCACTATTAGATGAACTTAAAGAGCTTTTCAAACCACAAGCTGAGGATAAAAAAATCCACCTTGAGTCAACGATAAGTGCTAATTCATTAACCACTTTTTCAAGTGACAAAACAAAATTAACGCAGGTACTGAGAAACTTCCTTTCCAATGCTATTAAGTTTACTGGTACAGATGGCAGCATTTCAATTGAAGTTGCCCCAAATACTGAAATAGACAAAAAACTCAGACCCATTACTATTTCAGTTATTGATAATGGCATTGGTATTGAAAAGGATAAGATAGGCCTGGTTTTTGAAGCATTCAAACAAGCCGATGGAGGCACCAGTAGACAATATGGTGGTACAGGTCTGGGCCTAAGTATTTCTAAAGAGTTAACGGCGCTTTTAGGTGGCCGAATTGATGTGAAGTCAACCATGGATAAAGGATCGAATTTTTGTATATACCTTCCTCTTAAAATTGATACTGACCTGATAGATGACAGTTTAGTAGAGCATGTTCAACTTGAAAAAAAATCTTCAAGTATTATTAAAATTGAAGACAAATCTATAACACCTGATGATAGAGAGAAGTTAAATAAGCAAGATATTGTCATCTTAGTAGTAGAAGATGACACCGTATTTGCCAATATAATTGTAGAAGGAATTCATAAGCTTGGACATAAAGCGATAGTGGCCCTCGATGGAAACACTGCTATCTCTATGGCAAGAAAATATATGCCAAGCGCGATTATACTTGATATTGTTTTGCCAATTTTAAACGGTATGGAAGTACTCAGAATTTTAAAGTCTGATGTAAAGACAAGGCATATACCAATTAAAATTTTATCGAGTACAGAGCCACAAACTATCGCAAAGAAACTAGGTGCTATAGATTCAGTTACAAAACCAATTCAAGAAAATGAACTTGATAACCTTATTACTAGTTTAATCGGCTATATTAAAAATAAAGAAAAACGTATTTTAATTATTGAAGATGATGAGGTGCAAGCAAAGCATTTAGAAGCGCTCTTAACTGACACAGTTATTTCTGTAAAAACTGTTGGAACTGCTAAAAAAGGTTTGAAAGAAGCATTAAGTAATCAATATGACTGTGCGGTATTGGATCTCCACCTTTCTGATAAGAGTGGCTTTAAACTCTTAGCGTTAATTGAAGAAAAAAATATAAACTTACCTATTATTATTTATACAACAAGAGATTTAACTGACGCTGAACTGGTAAAAATTAGAACCCATAGTGAAACAATTATCATAAAAACCGCCACATCAAATGCAAGATTAATAGAAGAAGTATCACTTTTTTTACATAGTGAAAAAGATTCCCTTAATGAGGAGAAACAACAACTTCTTTCTCAAGCAATGAATAATGACTTGGGGCTAGTTGGTAAAAAAATACTAATGGTAGATGACGACATTAGGAACATATATGCTCTTTCTTCTGTTCTTGAAGGTAAAGGTCTAGATATAAAATCAGCTCAGAATGGTAAAGAGGCTTTAGATCTTCTTAAAAATACAGCGAATAAATTTGATATTGTTCTTATGGACATCATGATGCCAGTGATGAATGGTTATGATGCAATGAGTGCGATTAGAAAAGATAGTAAGATAAAAAACATTCCAATCATCGCATTGACTGCTAAAGCACAAGCAGAGGATAAACAACTCTGTATTGATGCCGGTGCGAACGATTATATGTCTAAACCAATTGACCATGAACAGCTCCTATCACTTTTAAAAATCTGGCTTAAACGGCGGAGTAATAATGAATCATAAGATTCACCTATGAGCTGTTTGTTCTAGTTTAATGACACCAGACACTTTAATAAGAAATAATATTTATCAACTATTATGGTGTGGAAATAGAGCCTTTTAAAGAAGATCTGATTAACGCTTTGCATGGTAAATTACTAAGTTTCAATTTGATAAATTAGCAGGGTCAGCACTGATTATTCCAGCTTAATAACAACCTCAAGAAACAGGGCCTTAAAAATAGGATTACTATTTAAATTGTTTTGTTTCTAACAGTGCACTCAATTCATTTTCCTGAGACAGAAAACATTAACAGCTAACATTTTCAACCATTCATCCGACTCGCTCGCTGTCGCACAGACGGATTGTAAAAAAATCGTGAGTAAGGTGCTGTGAAGATACCAAGGTCCTTCTCAATTTTACCGCTGCATTGAAATTATATCCAGTACGACCTAACCCTATTATTTATGCTTTAGAATCAACCCGCTTTTTCAACTCTATTCCTACCATTTTCCTTAGCCTGGTATAGTGCTTTATCAGCACGCTCCAATATTTCTTGAGGTTTTTCATTTGGCTTGTATTGAGCGACACCAAAAGATACTGTGACTTTTCCATAATCTTCATTAACGCTTTTATCAACTAGATTTGTTTGTGCAATCGCCGATCTTAATTGTTCAGAAACTATTTCCGCACCAGAGATATCCGTATCAGGAAGTAGAAGCGTGAATTCTTCCCCACCAAATCTCGCCGCTAAGTCTTTTCCTTTTACACAAGCCTTAATTATTTTGCTCACGTATTGTAGGACTTTATCCCCTACCAGATGCCCATAGGTATCGTTGAATTTTTTGAAATTATCTATATCCGCTATGACGACACTAAAGATAGGACTATTACTGCTCTTTTCATTAACAATTTCATCTAGCATCAGATCAAATGCTCTTCGGTTCGCAAGACTAGTCAGCGCATCCGTTAGAGATTCTTTCCTACTTTCTTCCAATTCATTGCGTAAGTTATCTATTTCTCCTATCAAATCTGACATTTGTCCATCAAATTTTTGCTGTGACTTCTCAACTGATTGGGTTTCTTGCGCTATTTTCTGAACTTCAACGGCCAGTTCATCTGGGTTATATGAGTCTGATAAAACCTCTGAGAAATCATTGAGTGAATCGAGGTAGTCCGATATTTCAACTTTTGTATTACTATTACTAGACTGGATAGATTTTATTAATTTCCAGAGTTGTTGCCACTCCCCTTCTAGGGCCTTATCATCCATAAAAATAAATTGTTTATACAATTCAAGGATATTTTCTTCAGAAAGTTGATTGGCCTGTTTTTTCAGCAGTTCATCTAGAGCTTCTTTCAGCGGTAAGTTTCCTTCTGAAACAACATCATAAGAAACCTGGTAATTAATTGGAGAGGCTGGGATTTTATAATTGGCAAGAAACTTGAGTACCAATTTTATCGTATCTGACGCTTTTTGATAATCATCAGTATATAAATTAACTAGTGTCATATTTTTATCAGTAGAGTTCAGGTCTAATTTAAATCATGAGTTTTTTGGATACCCGACCCTAGATTAAATTTAACACTAGCATAAATAAATTTGCATTTAATCACGTCATAATAAGGATAAGCAGAGGTCTTTTAAAATTTCACCTGTAATATTAAATATTATACAGAAAAACACCTGCCAATAAATTTTACTTAAAACGGGTTAATTGTTCCACTATTATTTCTTCCTGTACGAATCAAGATCTATAACGTTATTGCCAAAACCGGCATGAGCATCAGATGGCAACGTCGCATCCTTACTTTTACTAGAAGGTATTAAGCCTAAATTTTTAGCGGAAAAATTGACACGCTTCTTGGCTTTAAGGCTTTCGATGCCTGTATCTGCCTGAGCGGTGCTGTATTCACCATAGTCTGTTGAACTCTCGTTTAAAAATTCATGATGCGGGATAAAGTAGTCTTTTTCAGCCTTGCGCTTTCTTAACAGTTGATTGGCATTCACATCAAAGCTAATTAAATCAATCTCTGTGGGTATTTCACCCATTTCACCAGCCCATCTGCAAGAATGCCATGCCACATCATTGATATGAGCCTCCATACTTCGATCACCGCGCAGATAAAAAGCACAGCTATTGTTTTGATTACGATAGTCTTCAAGACTGGTATCGACTGCCTGCTCATCAGCATTAACAGCTGCCATCATCTTAAGCACGTGAACCGTTAGGTAGTGCTCAAGTCTATTTAGAAAAGAGGAATCATCTCCTTTTATTTACGCAGATAACGTGATGCTAAAACTGCTATGGTAATCCATCGCGACCAACACGTGTTTACCTTTTACTTTAATGGCGGGCACTAACCACTGCCATTGCAGTGGGTCACTTGTTTCAGCTGCCAATTCGGCAATGGTTTTTTTAGGGGCCAGTTCAAGGGGAGAGATTTTTTACCTTTTTTAGTAGTACTAAAAAATTCTGCCGCCGCTTTGGTGCAGTTAAGTATCAGCATGATTTGTCTTTGTGCTGGTTCAGTACTTGATGCTCTCGATCTGTTTGCAGCTCATCTCCCGCAGACGGGAAGTCAATATTCTTCGATCCAAAACATTGTTTTTTCCGATAATAACGAGTATACCGCCACAGCTCTGTTGATGTCGCCTTGATCCATTAGGTTGTTTGGCATTTCCCTTCCCTTTATACACGTCAAAATTAATAAACTGAGGCCTCAGAATAACTCAACCAGCCGCCGTTGTTTTTGTTAAAATTAATAAGTGTGTCAAACCCAACATTTGTGCCTGCAAAGGCATCCGCCTACTCTGGAACGAACTGCCCTTATGAAACACCCAAACACTACCAACCTGTTAAGCTTTAGGAATCCAATCTGTCACAACAAATTCTTTTTTCGCATTGTCTTCAATCATTAATGGGTCACATAAAATGATGTTCAAGAAAATTTTAAAACTCGCTTGGCCCCATTAATCTCCGCCTGCACTAATCCAACACCTTTTGAGGAGGCCGGGCTTCAGGCGAATACGGTTTACAGGTTCAGCAAGCAGACGTCGAACCACAGTTTGTATTTGGAGTTTTGCCGCCAACAGCGGATAGTCAGACACTTTTGTTTAAGACTGTGTTGAACTCAGAGCCAATTGGGTCATTTCAGATTGGTGACCCCGGGGTTTACCATCAGAAAACTTATGAGGTGAGTGCCCGAGGAAAAGTTCGTTTTTTGGTGATTGAGGCAGGACTATATGAAGAATAATTGCTTAAACATCGGTATTCACATTATGGCTCACAACGCGAAAGTGCAACTGTTTTCCGATATCAGATCAATATGCGTCACGACTGGGTTGAGCAGTAAGCCTGCTCTCTTTAAAATTAGCAGCCAGAGGCTGTCTGGTAGCGCTATTAACAAACGCCCCTAATATTTCGGGGCACTTGTTAGCTGTAACCTATCCGTGATTCTCTATTAAGTGCCTCATTATTAGTTATTCTGAATAACAATACTTGGGAAGGCCGCTGAAACGTCCTTCGCCATGGTGGCCAGTTTAGCGGCTGTTTTGCGGGCGATGGCACGATAGATGTTGCTAATTTCACTGTCCACCATAGCGACTACAGATGGGTTGCCATTGTCGGCCTGTTCACGGATACGGATATCGAGCGGTAATGACCCTAGGAAGTCGACGCCATGCTCTGCGGCCATGCGTCCGCCACCTCCTTCACCGAAGATGTGCTCGCTGTGACCACATTGAGTACAGATATGAATACTCATGTTTTCAACAATACCCAATACAGGCACTTCGACCTTTTCGAACATCTTTAGGCCTTTGCGTGCGTCTAGCAAGGCGATGTCTTGCGGTGTGGTCACAATAACCGCGCCGCTGACTGGGATTTTTTGGGCGAGTGTCAGTTGGGTATCACCTGTGCCAGGCGGTAGATCGATGATCAGGTAATCGACGTCAGTCCAACGCGTATCGTTCAGCAATTGCTCTAACGCCTGTGTGACCATAGGTCCACGCCAGATCATTGGAGTGTCTTCTTCTACTAGATAACCAATCGACATTGATTGAATGCCGTGACCGATCATTGGCTCCAAACTTTTGCCATCACTTGATTCAGGCTGTCCGCTACAACCCAACATACGGGGAACACTGGGACCGTAGATATCAGCGTCTAATATGCCAACGGTCGCGCCTTCGGCTTGAAGTGCCAGCGACAGATTGACTGCGGTGGTTGATTTGCCAACACCGCCCTTGCCCGAGGCAATAGCAATGATATTTTTAATACCGGGCAGCGGCTTTAAGTTTTGCTGAACCGCGTGTGACTTAATGACGCTCGATACATTAATGTCGATATCGCCAATACCTTCAATTGCGGCTAGCTTGTCCTGCACTGCCTTTTTAAGGGTGCGGAAATATCCAGCTGCGGGATATCCCAAAACAAGCGTTAAATTGATATTATTACCATCAACGATGAGTTCTTTGACTGATCCGGCATCAACCAAATTGGTTTCCATATTCTCGTCAATGATTTCGCTTAACGCGGCTTCTATTTGTGATTTACTAATCGACATAGTGACTCGATGGCTGTGTTAAAAAATTAAGGAAATCTATTTTACCTGAGTGGCAACCAAAATATCACCTAGTTTTTATATGTTTGTTTGAGAGATTCCCTATACAGCATTCGACTCAAACTCTAAACTACTGGCTTTATTTTAGAAGACCCTTATCAATGAGCAACAAAGCACGCCAGATTGTCGTCACCAGCGCCCTCCCTTATGCAAATGGCCCGATCCATATTGGCCACATGCTGGAATATGTTCAAACCGATATCTGGGTTCGCTTCCAAAAAATGCGTGGCCATGAGTGTATTTATGTCTGCGCCGATGATGCGCATGGTACACCGATTATGTTACGTGCCCAGGCAGAAGGCATCACACCACAGGAGTTGATCGACAAGATGAACGTCGAACATTTATCTGATTTCACTGATTTTGGTGTTGATTTCGATAACTTCCACAGCACGCATTCACCTGAGAATAAATTTTTTGCCGAAGACATTTACCTCAAACTAAAAGCGGGCGGCCATATCCGCACTCAGGTTATTTCTCAGGCTTATGACCCAAAGGCTGAAATGTTTCTGCCTGATCGCTTCATTAAAGGCGAATGCCCAAGCTGCGGCACGGCTGATCAATACGGTGACAATTGCGAAAGCTGCGGCGCCACCTATGCTCCGACGGACCTAAAGAACGCAATTTCCGTCGTGACTGGCGAGACTCCAATTGAAAAGGATTCTGAGCAGTATTTCTTCAAACTCGGTGATTATGAAGACATGCTTAAAACATGGACTCGTGCGGGACATATCCAGAAAGAAATCGCGAATAAAATGGATGAATGGCTCGAAGACGGTTTACGTGACTGGGATATATCACGCAATGCACCTTACTGGGGCTTCGAGATTCCCAATGCGCCGGGTAAGTTTTTTTACGTCTGGCTCGATGCGCCAATTGGTTACATGGCGAGTTTTAAAAACTGGTGTGATAAAAATGACACCAACTTTGATGATTACTGGAAACAAGATAGCAGCACCGAACTGCATCATTTTATCGGCAAGGACATCGCTCGATTCCACACCCTGTTCTGGCCTGCAATGCTGGAAGGCGCCGGTTACCGCAAACCAACGGCTGTTTACTGCCATGGTTTTTTAACGGTCGATGGGCAGAAGATGTCGAAGTCTCGTGGCACTTTCATTAAGGCGCGGACTTATCTGGAGCATTTAAACCCCGAATACCTGCGTTATTACTTTGCTGCAAA
Organism: Urechidicola sp.; assembly: GCA_047638435.1. Lineage (GTDB taxonomy): Bacteria > Pseudomonadota > Gammaproteobacteria. The sequence continues at coordinate 22,223 of JBLILW010000004.1, read as the reverse complement.
GCTTAGCTCAGGCGTTGATGACATCGATCTCAATCTAGAAGATTTCAGCGCGCGGGTGAATTCTGATCTGGTCGGCAAAGTGGTTAATATTGCGAGCCGTTGTGCTGGTTTTGTTAACAAGAGTTTCGACGCAAGGCTCGCTGCGAATATTAGTGATAACAGTTTGAGCGAACAGGCCGTGGCAGCCAGTGAATCCATTGCGATGGCTTTTGAGAAACGAGAATACTCCCGCGCGATGCGTGAGATTATGGCGCTAGCCGATAAGGCCAATCAGTTCATCGATGAAAAACAGCCCTGGGTCACGATCAAAGATGTGAAGCGCCATGCTGAAGTTCACGAAACCTGTACGATTGGCATCAATTGCTTTCGCCAACTCATCATTATGCTAAAGCCGGTATTGCCAAAGGTTGCCGAGCAAGCCGAGGCATTTTTGAATGTCGACCCGCTAAGCTGGGCTGATCTCGGTAACGATTTGCTCGACCATCCGATCAATAAATTCAAACCACTCATGACGCGCATCGACAAGGTGCTGATCGAACGTATGATCGAAGCGAGTAAGGAAGCCGCAGTGGAAGAAAAGAAGTTAACAGCTCAACCCCCAGTCGATAACGAACTGTCCTCTATTGAACCGATTGCTGACGAAATTAACTACGATGATTTCGCCAAGCTCGATTTGCGCGTGGCTCATATTATCGAGGCTAAGGCAGTCGAAAAATCAAACAAGCTGCTACAGCTAACGCTTGATATTGGTTCTGAAACACGTAACGTTTTTGCCGGCATCAGCAGCGCCTACGAGCCTGAACAACTAATCGGAAAGAAAGTTATCATGGTCGCTAATCTGGCACCCAGAAAAATGCGTTTCGGCGTATCTGAAGGCATGGTGCTTTGCGCTGGATCGGGCGACGATGGCCTGTTTGTGTTACACCCGGATGATGGTGCGAAACCGGGCATGCGCGTTAGTTAATGAGCTTTAACTTATGGCTGTAGTTATGCATCGAATCGTCACTTTAGTTGTTTTTTTAATTGCTGGGCAGTGGCTACAAACTGCCCAGGCGCTAGAATCAAAAGCTATTTATCAAATGCATGAAGACAACGTGTTTCAGATTCAAGTATTGAATCGAGAGACGGGTAAAAAGTCCAGCATTGGGTCTGGTTTTATCGTCGGCAATGGACGTCAGGTTGCGACTAATTTTCATGTCATTAGTCAAATTATAACCGAGCCCGAACGATTCTATATTTCCTATCTGAGCAAAGACGGTCGCTCGGGAGCGCTTAAACTGCTCGGCCTCGACATCGCGCATGATTTGGCTCTACTTGGTTCAGAATTACCATTGGGCCAGGCCAACAAAACCAGCGAGCTACCGCCTAAAGGTTCGACAATATTCGCAATGGGCAATCCACACGATTTAGGTTTGACCATAGCCGTTGGCACGAATGGCGGCATTCTCAACCAAACTGACGATAGCCGGATTTTGTTTTCTGGTAGCCTCAACCCTGGCATGAGTGGCGGCCCTACTTATAATGACAACGGAGAAGTCATTGGTATTAATGTTGCTACAGCACAGAATGCGATCAGCTTTATTGTGCCCTCTCTCTACCTTAATCGACTGATTGAAAAGTCAAAAAATGAGCCATTAGCTGCCAACCAGAATTTAAAAACCGAAGTCACTCAGCAGTTGATCGCGTATGAAAACAACTACGTAAGAGGCATCCTCGACCATGACTGGCCAAAAATACAACTTCGCAAACTATCTTTACCAGGCGCAATATCGCCCACCGTACGCTGCTGGGACAATAGCCAAAAGTTGGCAGAAAAGGTTCGTTATAAGCGCTATCAAATTAATTGTGCGAACCAGAACCAGGTATATCTCGACAGCCGAAATAAATTTGTTGGCAACTTAAACTATCACTATTTTTGGCTTGAATCTGACGAGCTTAATACACTGCAATTCTACAACCTGTATCAAAAGCTCAACGAGGCAAAAATAGGCGGTCGCGCATCACCAGAAGTCCTGAGTAACTTTCATTGCAAAACCTGGTTTGTCGATGTCTCTCAACAGTCATTTAAAACCAGCTTATGTCGACGCGAATACGTCGAATACGAAGGCCTCAGCGATATTTTATTCACCGCCGCTTTAACCGGCCATGACAATAAAGGCTTTTTCATTCGATTGACGATGACCGGCATCGACTATGACGCTAGCTTTCCCTTGATTCAAAAGTTCATGGAGGGTATCGAGTGGACGCCTTAGTATTTGAAATTAGTACACTGGGCTTACATCGCTACCATGTTATCGACAAACCACTTACCCGGATTGGTCGCGCTTTAGACAATGATATTATCTTGTCCGAGCCAACCGTTGCGCCTTATCATTTGCATATTATTCGCGACGAAGATGGCAATATTGAGTTGCATAATCTTGCCGACGTTAATCCGGCTCTTTTTAATGGGCACACAGAAAAATCCGTTACTCTGGACACATTGCCGATTAACATCAAACTAGGCCGTATTGTGGCTCGTATCGTGAAGCCTGATCACCATGTTGCAGATACCAAAACACTGGCCGGCAATGGTCAATCTAGACATCTGTTCAGCCATGCTTTCTGGGGAATATTATTTATTGCGTTATGCTTTATTGCCAGTTCGGTCGACTTTCACAACCATTCCTTTATCAGCTATAAATGGGATGCGCTGGCAAGGTTTGTGGCGCGCGAAACCGCGTTATATCTTGCTGGATTGATATTTTTTCTGGCTATTCTCGAACGCTTAATGTTCAACCGATGGGAAGTCAAACCGCTTATTGTGGTGATTAGTCTTACCTATTTAATGTTCCAGTTAATCTACCCATCAGTGGCAGAGTTAAATTATATTTTTACATCACATTTACCTCAGCTGGTATTCAAGATCATCTGGTACGCCGTTTTAATTCCAATCATTGCAACCCAGTATTTAATTCATATCAATCACCAAAAACGCAATAAAAGCATTGGGTTAGCGATACTGCTTTGCAGTCCATTGATCATCCTTTCGGCAATCGAAGTGACCCAGGTTTTAGGGTATCTAGACAATTTTAGTGGTTCTGCTCACTATCATAGAGACTTGAGCGCACTCAATTGGCAATATGACAAGACAATCTCGATTTCTTCTTTTATTGAGCAAGCACAATCATTATCGCCAGGAGTTGTTTCCAACTAAACACGTACGATTTGAATTTGGCAATGTTGGAGTTCGCTCTTCATCCCAACCTATCTCTATGTATAAATTGGCCTGCGTTCGCCCAAGCCGGCAATCTGATTTATAGGTTGTGGATGACGTAAATCCACAATATAAAGTAATAAACATTGCACCGATAAAAGTCAAAAGTTCATATTTCGCAGAAAAGTCTAACGGCCAAAAATGCTTGCTTGAATTTGATCTCTGATTGAGCTATTAATAGTGACATGGATATTAAAACTGATCGAGAAAAACTAGCTCAAGCATTTAGCAACATGGCAGAACACGTCAATTTGGCAATTCATAATGCCGAGGAATTGCTATCGCCGACTGCCGATGAAATAGTACACAACGCTAAAACCCTGACGGAAGAAATTCACCAACTGTCACAAGAAGAAGCGGCTTTTCTAAGTGAAGCCATGAAACTTGAGCTCGAGACTGCCAACAAGTCCTTAAACGAACAAAAAAAGGAATTTGCGGACTGGCTTGGTTTTGACCTACAACTAGTTGAGCAAAAATTTCTTGATCTACTGGAAAAAACAGCTGATAAAAGCTGGTTGGACTTTAAAGCGTTTGAAGCAGAAGCCAGAAAAAATAAGCACGAGAACAGTTCTGCTAAAAAGTAATTTGTCAGGCATCATTCCGCTAAGATGGATCATTGTCTAAGATAAACCAAAACAGCCTGTGACGATTGAACAAACTGAGTAAATCTTGCTTGACGCGTACCGATGACACCCCATTCAGTCGAAAGCCAATCAGCCCCGCGACAATGTAGTCGGCTATTATATGCACATCTTCCCGTGAATCTTCGATCACTTAGGCCAGAAAAAAAGACATCACCAGTGATCAAAAAAAACCAGATTTAATGGGCCCCAAACTTTAATCGTATTCGCTTTATTCTGTGAAATAAGCATCATTAAATTCCAGAGCAAAAACATCAATGTAGCAAGCCAATATTAAGAGCAACTTAAATACACAGCCACATTGAGGACCAAGCAAAACTGACATATCTCTATTCAACTTGCTCTATTCTTAAAATTAATATTAACCCTATGTAAATTCGGTGCTTTTCAGCCTCTCATGCCTCTATAATGCCGCCCATGTCAGAATACTTTTCAGAGCTATTTCTTTTATTGATCAGTACGGTTTTCGTCAACAATATTGTGTTGGTGAAATTCCTTGGGCTGTGCCCGTTCATGGGCGTGTCACGCAAGGTCGAGACCGCGATTGGTATGAGTGCTGCGACGACTTTTGTACTGACGCTGTCGTCCATTTTAAGCTATATGATCGATAGCTGGATTTTGGCACCGCTGGGGCTCGAGTTCTTGCGCACGATTGCATTCATTATCGCGATTGCTGCCGTGGTCAATTTCACTGAACTGGTTGTGCATAAGACAAGCCCATTGCTATACAACGTGCTGGGTATTTTCCTACCACTGATTACCACCAACTGCGCCGTATTGGGCGTTGCTTTGATCAATGTGCAGGAACGAAACAGCTTTCTTCAATCGGCTGTTTATGGTTTTGGTGCAGCTCTTGGATTCTCGTTGGTACTAGTGTTATTCGCTGCGATGCGCGAACGCGTCAATGTCGCTGATGTACCTACGCCGTTTCGTGGTGCCGCCATAGGCTTGGTAACAGCCGGCTTAATGTCATTAGCCTTCATGGGACTTGCCGGATTGGTTAAAGTTTAACTAATGCTAATCGCGATCCTCACCATTAGCGCTATGGCTGGTATTTTCGGCCTGATTCTTGGCTATGCAGCTATTCGCTTCAAGGTTGAGGGTAACCCGATTGTCGATCAGATCGATAGTTTATTGCCTCAAACTCAATGTGGTCAGTGCACCTATCCCGGTTGTCGTCCCTATGCCGAGGCGATTGCGAATGGCGAAGCACCTATTAATCAGTGCCCACCGGGTGGTCAGGCAACGGTTGTATTGCTGGCCGATTTGCTCGATGTCGAGGCCCTGGAACTGAATGCCGAACATGGTGATCACAACGAGGTTCCATTAGTCGCATTCATTCAGGAACAAACTTGCATCGGCTGTACGCTTTGCATTCAGGCCTGCCCTGTCGATGCAATTCTTGGCTCAGCAAAACACATGCACACCATTATTGTCGACGAATGCACTGGCTGCGAACTTTGCCTGCCGCCTTGCCCGGTCGATTGCATCGATATGATTCCGATCAAGCAAACTATTGATGACTGGAAATGGTCGCTACCTGTAAATATGCAGCCCAATACTGCGCCAAACCAAGATCTAAGCAAGGAGCCAGCGCATGGACATTAAGCTCAGCCACTTTAATGGTGGCATTCATCTTGACGACCATAAGGCTGAATCGCTAACGCAGCCTTTACAGATTGCGAGCCTACCTGACCAACTGATATTACCCTTGAAGCAACATATCGGTGAATCGAACAAAGCACTGATTAATGTTGGTGACCGTGTCCTGCGCGGTCAACTGATTGCAGGTAGCTCGTCGCCTATCAGTGCGCCAATACATGCGCCGACATCGGGTGTGGTGAGCGCCATCGAACCCCATTTAGTGCCGCACGCTTCTGGACAAAGCGCTGAATGCATTGTCATCGATGTTGATGGAAAAGATGAGTCTATCGAGTTCGATGCGATCGATGTTAGCCAGATGCAGGCTACCGACATGATCGACCATATTCGCCGCCTCGGTGTCGTGGGTTTGGGTGGGGCATCTTTCCCAACCTCGCCGAAATTATCTCGTGGCAATGATTTGGGTATTGATACCTTGATCATCAATGGTGCCGAATGCGAGCCCTACATAACCTGCGATGATAGTCTGATGCAACTTCAGGCTGATGAGATCGTCAGAGGCATTGGGTATTTACAACGCATGTTGATGCCAACAAAAACACTGATTGGCATCGAAGATAATAAACCGAAAGCGATAGAGGCAATGACGCTAGCCTTAGAGTCTCATGCCCATTCCGAATCCCAATCTCAGGCACTGATCAATACAGCAGTTGTGTCGATACCCACTGTCTATCCATCGGGCGGCGAAAAACAGCTCATCCAGATATTAACTGGCAAGGAAATCCCGACCGGTCGACTGGCCTTCGATATTGGTATTTTTTGCCAAAACGTAGGAACTTGCGTAGCGATCACGCAAGCGCTAGAGCTCAATCATCCCTTGATGTCACGTACAGTCACCGTATCTGGCGATGGTGTTCTCAAGCCAGGTAACTGGAAAGTTCGACTTGGCACACCGATCAAACATTTAATCGGGCTAGCGGGTGGTTATGTCCAAAATGATATTAACAAGCCTGGGCCCAACATACATGATAAGGCCCAACAACACTTGGTAATGGGTGGCCCAATGATGGGTTTTTCGTTATCCAGCGACGAAGTGCCTATTGTTAAGGCAAGCAATAATATCCTCGTCATGCAGAAGCAACTCATCGCACAAAAGCCAGGTATCCATGATGAATGTGTGCGTTGCGGCAAGTGTGCCGAGGTTTGTCCAGCACAGCTGCTACCACAACAGTTATATTGGCATTCACGATCAAAAGAATACGATAAGGTTGAAGAATATAATCTTTTCGATTGTATCGAATGTGGTTGTTGTTCGGCAGTCTGCCCAAGCCAAATTCCATTGGTGCAATATTATCGGGCATCCAAAGGTGAAATCCGTGCGACGCAACAGGCGACGTTTAAGTCTGATCGTGCTCGCGTACGATTCGAATTTCGTGAGAAACGTCTGTTACTGAAAAAGCAGCAGGAAGAAGAAAAGCGTCGTTTAAAACGCGAAGCACTTCTTAAAAAATCAGCTGCTAAAAAAGTCGACAACAAAGTGGATGATCCGGTACAGGCCGCACTCGATCGAATCAAAGCCAAAAAAGGAGCGCAAGTGACCGAAGCCAAGAACATCACTAGCCTTACGCCTGGGCAACAGAAACAAATAGACGAGGCTGATGCGCGTCGACGCGCAGCACGCGAGCAAAAAGCATGACATCGGTAATTGTATCTTCACCTTACGTTAGCCCAAGTAACTCGCTACGGCGCTTGATGATCAATGTCACTATTGGCTTGATTCCCGGCACGCTGGCTTATGTCTGGTTTTTTGGCCCAGGCATTTTGATCAATATTTCGATCGCAGTCCTGTTTGCACTTGGCTTCGAAGCTTTTGTCTTGTGGTTACGAAAAAAACGCATCAAACCACATTTAACCGACTTCAGTGCGGTGGTCACGGCCTGGTTGTTTGCGCTATGTTTACCCACCCATTCGCCGTGGTGGCTTATCGTCGTCGGTATCGGTTTTGCGATGATCGCAGGTAAACATTTATATGGTGGTCTCGGCTTTAATCCGTTTAATCCTGCGATGGTTGGTTACGTCGTATTGCTAATTTCATTCCCCAGAGAAATGACAACATGGCACCTGCCGATTTCGATCAGTGGTGAGGCTTATGGATGGGTCGATTCCCTCAAATTTGCCTTTGGTATCGGTGATTCATCGTGGGATGCATTTACCTCCGCGACACCGCTCGACCATGTCAAAACAGCCCTGCGCCAGAACGTACCATTGAGTGAAATATATCAAGCACCACTGTTTGGCAAGCTGGGCGGTATCGGCTGGGAATGGATTTCAGCTGGCTGGCTAATTGGTGGCATTTGGCTTTTAATCACCAACACAATCCGTTGGCATATACCCGCTGCATTACTGGGAAGCTTGGGTATCATCGCGCTGGCCTTTTATTTGGTTGATACCGAAACAGCGACATCACCTCTATTTCACTGGTTGTCTGGTGGGGCTATGCTGGGTGCCTTTTTTATTGCGACCGATCCTGTTAGCGCCGCAACTACTAATAATGGTCGAATTTACTATGGTATTTTAATTGGCCTTCTCGTTTATTTAATTCGCAATTGGGGCGGTTATCCCGATGGCGTTGCCTTTGCCGTGTTGCTAGCCAACATGTGTGTGCCGTTGATTGATTATTACACTCAGCCCAAAGTTTACGGTGCCAAATAGTGTACACATCTAAAAATGTACCCACGTGTTACGGGTGCTCTGACATGAACGGCTGCCATGAATAAGAAGCAAATTCTGATATCTGGTGCTTTTTTGTGGGTGTTTGCGGTTGTCGGCACGACATTTGTTGCTGTCACTGAAGACACCACACGAACTAAGATTGAAGACAATGAGCGGTTAGTTTTATTGCGTAACTTAAACGCTTTATTACCGGCTGAGCAGCTCGATAACGATATTGTAAACGATACAACGACCGTCTCTGCATCGGATTTACTCGGCACAGAAAATGATACGATTGTTTACCGCGCTCGCCTTCAGAGTAAACCAATTGCCGCTATTTTTAATAGTATTGCACCGAATGGCTACAGTGGCCAAATTCATTTGCTGGTTGGTGTCTATGCCGATGGTCGCGTTGCCGGCGTACGCGCAGTGAAACATAGCGAAACACCAGGCCTGGGTGATGCCATCGAAACTCAAAAAACCGATTGGATCTTTAGCTTTAATAACCGTTCACTGAATAGCCCAGCACCATCAAAGTGGTTAGTCAAAAAAGATGGCGGTGATTTTGACCAGTTTACTGGTGCGACCATAACGCCAAGAGCCGTTGTAAAGGCCGTAAAGAATACATTGTTGTATTACCAACAAAACGCAGATAGTATTTTTCAATAAAGTTACTGATATGAATAAAGAAATTACTCAAAACGGCTTATGGACCAACAATGTAGCACTCGTGCAGTTGCTTGGCTTATGCCCCTTACTGGCGGTCACTAGCTCGACCATTAATGGAGTTGGACTGGGCTTGGCGACAATGGTCACTTTAATTTTATCGAACACGCTAGTGTCGTTAATCAGAGATTTTGTCCGAAATGAAGTACGCTTGCCGGTTTTCGTCCTGATTATCGCTTGTGTTGTGACAGTTATCGAATTGCTGATGAAGGCCTTTTTCTACGACCTGTTTTTGGTGTTAGGTATATTCATTCCCTTAATCGTTACTAACTGCGCCATCATTGGCCGCGCCGAAGGCTTCGCATCACGCAACCCGGTTGGGGCTTCGGCACTCGATGGTTTTATGATGGGACTGGGCTTCCTTGCCGTACTCACTTTACTAGGTGCGATGCGTGAAATTATCGGGTCAGGCACATTACTGGACCATGCAGACTTGATGTTTGGTGAGTCGGCCAAGGCACTGACCATTACTTTCAATGAAAGCTACTCCGGATTTTTACTCGCCATTTTGCCACCCGGCGCGTTCTTTGGTCTGGCGCTGTTAATAGCATTCAAAAATGTGATTGGTTTACAGATTAAAGATAAGGCTGCCGTTGCTGATGAATCACTAAAAGCAGAAACGGCTTAAAGGACACCCTTAAGTAATTGTGAATAAAATAAAACGCCATGAGATTTTCAGCCGGTTTCAAGCAGGAACTTTAAAGCCAACCAGCGAATTAAAGTATGACTCGACCTTCGAGCTATTAATTTCAGTTCTATTGTCGGCGCAAGCGACTGATGTCAGCGTCAATAAGGCGACCGCAAAACTTTACCCTGTTGCTAATACGCCTGAGGCTATATTCATTCTGGGTGTGGACAGACTAAGCCAATATATAAAAACCATCGGCCTGTATAATTCAAAAGCGAAGAACACCATCGCTACCTGCAGGATACTCATGGACCAACATAACTCCGAAGTGCCAGAAGACCGCGCCGCACTGGAAGCATTGCCAGGCGTTGGCAGAAAAACAGCCAACGTGGTTTTGAACACTGCTTTTGGTCATCCAACTATTGCAGTCGACACGCATATATTCAGAGTATCAAACCGAACCGGCATTGCACCGGGTAAAGATGTTGTTGCGGTTGAAAACAAACTGATTAAATTCGTCCCGAAAGAATTTAAAGTCGATGCACACCACTGGCTAATCTTACACGGACGTTACACCTGCATTGCTCGCAAGCCACGCTGCGGTAGTTGCATTATTGAAGATTTATGCGATTACAAACAAAAGACAGAAGAACAACTCTAAAAATGCACTTCAGAATAAGCCTAAACCGGAAAAAAGGTAGAAATGTTTCAATCACGCGATGAAGTTCGACAGGTTTATCTCACCGTCTGGCAAAAAATGCAGCAGAAATCTCTGCTCGAACCCATGGAGGCGATTATTGCGGACGTGATAAAAATGCATCCGGAATACCATTCATTGTTAGACAAAGGTGAGCATGCCAAGGAGCAAGATTTTACACCTGAAGACGGTAAAACTAATCCGTTTTTGCACATGGGTATGCACATTGCCATCCGCGAGCAAGCGAATGCAAATCGGCCTCCAGGAATCCAGGCTGCCTATCAAAAGCTACTGAAAACGAATGCCCCTCATGATGCCGAACATTCGATGATCGAATGCCTTGGACAAGCTTTGTGGCAGGCTCAACGAGATAACAGCATGCCTGACGACAATGCCTATCTGGCCTGTGTCAAAAAAATCTAGCGGTGGCATTCTTCACCTCTATGACAACCAGCCTTTATGCATTAAATTCGCCCGCCACCACTTTTAATCTAACCACTAAGAGTGCTTCCCAACGATACTCTGAAGTTACATGCCTTTCGTCTCTAAACAACAAACTCCCCCTAATAGTCGGCTGACTATCCGTCTGCAAACTATTAAGCAATATGAATCAATCAACCGACAAGCCTCGCGTCCATCTAACCGCCTACCGCATGTTTATGGTGTTAGCAGTCGGCTTGGTCGTGAGTATGCTCAGCTCTTTAGCAACGATTGGATTCGTTGAATTAGTACAATCGCTTAATCGACTTTTTCTGGTAACCGCTGAAAGTCGCACTAATATTAATTCCGACACACTGCCATTTGTCACAGTTTTATCCATTTCAATTGGTGGTTTGATCGTTGGGCTATTGTTGCATTATGGCGTGAAGTCGAGACGACCACTGGCCATACCCGACAGCATTTACGCAGTGCAACTTCGCGAAAGACTACCCGACCCAAAATCAGGTTTCTTTTCCACTTTAGCGTCCATCGTGTCATTAGGTTGCTGTGCATCAGTTGGTCAGTATGGCCCGGTTGTTTATTTGGGTTCTTTGATCGGACAGTTAACCAACCGTTTAGATCTGGGTGTGCGTAACATTCGCAGCATCGCGATTGCCTGTGGCGTCGCAGCCGCCATATCGACTGCCTTCAATGCACCAATTACGGGTTTAATATTCACTCATGAAGTCATTCTTCGGCATTACTCATTACGCATTTTCACCGCTGTTACCGTAGCTTCGGCCTGCGGTTTTGTCGTTACGAATGTGATATTTGACCACCCACCTCTGTTTTTGATCGAGTTCGACCGGGTTAAACATGCATCCGAATTTTTGCTATTTGCACTTGAGGGCATCGCTTGTGGATTAATAGCCGCATTATTCATGAGACTACTCAATGCCACTACAGATTATGCCAACCAAATTAAAATTCCGGCGCCATTAAAACCGATGTTAGCCGGGTTCGCGCTGGCAATCATCGCCTTACAAGTACCCGAAGTCTTGGGTGTCGGTCACGATATCTTGAGACTTGCTAGCGTATAAGGTAATTATGGACCAGGCCAACTGGCTACTATTTTGGTCACTAAGTTGGCGGTCACGATACTGTGCATCGGCTTTGGTTTTGCTAGCGGTGTTATCTTCCCTGCTTTGTTGATTGGCGTTTTGTTTGGTGCTTTATTTGCAATATCGATTCCTACGTTATTGCTCGAGCAATATTCTGGCCTTTCGGTTTATGCTATTTCTGGCATGGTGGCGCTTGTCAGTCCGATTATTGGCGCACCTTTGACCGCTTTGCTAATTATTTTTGAGCTAACCCGAAACTACGAAATCACCATCGCGGCAATGATAACCTTGGTATTTTTGAACCCAGTGTATTATCAATGTTTTGGTCGATCACTATTTGATTCCCAGCTGGCTAAACGCGGCCTCGATCTATCTCTGGGGCGCGATAGAGGCTATTTACAACATCACCAAGTGTTGGAGTATTGCGTTCAACACTTGCCTTGCGTCGATGGCAATCAGACCTGCAATGATTTGATTGAACAGTTTAAAGTCGAAGGACACCAAACGGCAGTAGTGATAGATGCCAATCAGCGCTATCTTGGACTGGCGACACTCGATCAATTAATCCAGGCGCACCCCGAAAATATTCTGTCGAGCATCGACTTCAAACCTGTATTATTATTCGACGAATTCACTAGCCTGTGGCACGCGATGGAAGTCATGCGGAATTTCAATGGTGAGGCAGTGCCAATCGTTAATTCGAAGAATGGCCGCTATCTGGGCACATTACCCGAGAGTGTCGTTATCGGTGCTTATCATGATGCAGCTCAGGATTTGCGCAGAGAAGAGCATGAGGCATGACTTTCAAATATTTATTTCATTAACGAATAACTATTACCAATGAATCTTATCAACAGGAGAATTAACTTGCAGCAACACATTATTCACGACGTTGGATTGGCACTACAGGAAGATATTGGCAACGGTGATATTAGCGCCTTGTTAATCGATGAAAGTAAATCACTTACAACTCGACTATTAGTCCGCGAAGATGCCATTTTATGCGGCTCAGCCTGGTTCGAGCAGGCCTTCAAACAATGTGATGAACGCATTCAACTCGACTGGCAAGCACAAGATGGTGACCGAGTCAGTGCCGATAGCGTCTTGTGTCAAATAAGCGGCCCTGCCCGTGCCATTTTGACAGCTGAGCGCACCGCGCTTAACTTTTTACAAACCTTGTCGGGCACTGCAACCACAACCCGTTATTACGTCGACAAAATTAGTCAAACAAAATGCCATATTCTGGATACTCGAAAAACTATTCCACATTTACGTCTGGCACAAAAGTATGCTGTTACTTGCGGTGGTGGAGTGAACCATCGAATTGGTTTATTTGACGCCTATCTGATTAAAGAAAATCATCTAGCCGCCTGCGGCAGCATTCAACAAGCTGTCGAACGTGGCCGAGCACTGCACCCGGACCGATTGCTAGAAGTAGAAGTTGAGACGCTTGAGCAGTTGCAACAAGCCATCGATGCAAAGGTAGACCGTGCATTAATCGACAATTTCAATATTGAACAAATGAAACAGGCCGTTCGGATGACCGCCAATCAAATTCAGCTCGAAGCTTCGGGTAACATCACTGATGAATCGTTATTAAACATTGCCAATACTGGAGTCGACTTCATCTCCATTGGGGCACTGACCAAACATTTGCGAGCGGTCGATTTTTCATTGCGATTCTTATAATTTGCAGGCAGGTAATCTTCAAAATCGTATAGAAATGCTAGAAGCCTAATATAGATTTCACCCGAAACTGGCCTATTACGTTGGCTTTGGTAACGATATAGTGCCTATATTGTCCATTTCCACACTAGAGAAAATAGCACTTTTCTGCTAATATTTTATCAAAGACTTGACGTCATCCTGTTCATATAATTTGGCGCATTTCTCTATTTTCCTTTTACCCTTTTGCAGGAGTCACGATCATCAACGGCAGTACCATTCTGATTAATCTAGTTGGTGGGGTTTCTTTGTTGTTGTGGGGCTTACGCATGGTGCGTATTGGAATTACCGATGCCTGGGGTAGTGAAGTTCGAACAGCATTGGGCGCTAGTCTTAACAATCGGTTCAAAGCTTTTTTCACCGGCCTTGGTGTTACCGTTTTATTGCAAAGCAGCAGTGCAACTGCCTTACTCACCGCTTCGTTTAGTGGTCAGGGCATCATCAATACCGGCCCGGCGCTTGCCGTATTATTAGGCGCAGATGTTGGTACGACTCTTGTCGCTCAAATCCTTACCTTCGACTTATCCATGTTGTCACCCATGCTAATCGCAGTCGGTGTCGCCATGTACACTTATTCTGACAGCGGCAGAGCACGCGATGTTGGGCGCCTAATACTCGGCATTGGCATGATGTTATTAGCCCTCAAATTAATTTTAGCCGCATCAACCCCCATGCGCGAGTCGATTATCGTGCAGAGTATTTTCTCGTCGCTAGGTAATGATTTAATGCTCGCAGTAATTGTTGCCGCACTGATTGCCTGGATGGCCCATTCGAGCCTTGCTACCGTATTATTAATTATTACGCTAGCGAGCTCTGGCGCACTTGATCCTAGTGTTGCTTTTGCATTTGTACTGGGCGCTAATATTGGTAGTGCTATCCCACCCTTTATTGCAACACTTGGCAGCAGTCGCAGCGCTCGACAACCCCCATTAGGCAACTTGATTTTTAGAGTGACTGGCGTTGTCATCGTACTGCCAATGATCGGATTTTTATCTGGATGGATGGCGCAGTTTGATATGGATACAGCACGCCAAATTGCAAATTTTCACATGCTCTTCAATATTGCGCTGGCTATTTTATTCCTGCCATTGATCAATCAAATGGCTAGCTTTACCAAAAAGATATTGCCTGAGCTTGAAGTTGAGGTGAATGAACTAAAACCCATGCACTTAAATAAATCGGCCTTTGCGACACCGTTAGTGGCTTTAGTAAACGCCGAACGCGAAGTACTCCGGATGGGAGAAATTGTCGAGCGCATGTTCAGAAACACGTTCATTGCGCTAAAGAAAAACGACATCGATTTAGCCAAAAAAACTCGGGCAATGGATCAAAGTACAAACCTGTTTTATGATGAGGTAAAGCTGTATCTCACCAAGCTCAGCCGCGAGACACTGGGTGAAAAAGAGAGCATGCGATGCGCCGAAATTATGAGCTATGCAACCAACCTAGAGCATATTGGCGACATTATTTCAGTTGATATGATCGATAGTCTGCTACGTAAAAAAATGACGCCTGGATCGAAAATGTCGTTGCAGGACAGAGAAGATATCAACAATCTGTACCAGCCGGTTTTACTCAGCTTTAATCTGTCGCTGAGCGTTTTCACCTCGGGTGATATTAGTATGGCGAGGCAACTACTGGCGAAAAAGTACAAGTTTATTAAGTTGGAAAAACAGTCTGTCGTGAACCATCTCAACAAACTACGTGAAGATGTTACCTACGATTCTCGTTTAAGTGCATTGCAGCTGGATGTTATACGTGATTTAAAACGAATCAACTCGCATTTAACGTCGGTTGCTTATCCAATTTTAGAGTCTGCAGGTCATTTGCGTAGCCGATTGCGGACGAGTACGAGTGTTACGGCTGAAACTAAAATCCTTAGTTAGACTATTCTAGAATACCAGAGAATCATTGGCTAGACCCAACCTAGCCAATAGACTTCCAACGCTCCAGCGTACCGACATCGGTCCATTGTCCTTCAAACAACTCTCCTGTTACTTGCTTGCCTTCCATTGCTTTTCGTAACAAAGGCGCTAGTGCCTGTTTACCGTAATCAAGACCCTCAAAAAATGACTTATGGAAGCAAGATATACCCGCGAAAGTATGGCGACTTTCAGCGGTGTTATTGACATAGCCGTCGCCCAGCCCAAAATCCCCTGTAGGGTTATGCGGTGGATTTTTTACCATTACTAAATGGGCGATTGCCTCTTTCGACAATAACTGTTGAAACGGATAGTCGGTAAAAATATCTCCATTAATGACTATAAATCGGTCATCCAGTTTTTCCAGCGCGTGAACAATGCCTCCAGCGGTTTCAAGTGCCTGGTCTTCACGGCTATAGATAATTTCCAGACCAAATTGACTACCCGAACCCATCGCCTGTTCGATCTTGTCGCCAAGCCAACTCAAGTTCACCACCACTTGCTTGATTCCGGCTCGGGCTAGTGCTTCAAAGTGATAACTAATCAGCGGTTTACCTTTAACCTTCAGCAATGGTTTGGGGCAAGTATCAGTATGAGGGCGCAAACGTTCGCCGCGTCCGGCTGCCAGAATCATTGCGTTCATTCGATCATTGCCTTTATTCGTTCAGGTAGATTTAATTCCGCTATTAAGTCTCTGAACGCTGTCATGCTTGGTTCCAATTCGCTGACCTGGCAAAGATAATTGAGTGTGCGAGGGATGTCATTTAAGTAACCACTTTTGCCATCCCGGATTTTCAAACGAGAAAATATCCCTACTGCTTTTAAATGACGCTGAATACCCATTAAGTTAAACCAGCGCAAGAATTGCTGCGGCTCGACATCGAGTAGTGCAGCCGCTTTCGCGGCGCGGTAATAATCGAGTGCCAACGACTCAACCTCGTCGATAGGCCAGTCGATATAGCAGTCCCGTAGTATAGACACCAGATCATACGTAATAGGGCCACAAACAGCGTCTTGGAAGTCGATAATACCCGGATTACCTATGTCAATTTTCATCAGATTGCGCGAATGATAATCGCGATGCACAAAAATCTGGGGCTGTTCGAGAGCATTTTGAATTAAGGTTTGTTTAATTAAATTCCAATGTTTTTGCTGTGATTCATTGAGTTGAATGCCGAGCAGCTCTAACAGGAACCAGTCATGAAATAAATCCATTTCACGACTTAATAAGGCCGGATTGTATTTGGATAAATCTTGACTCGAAACATTTACCTGCATTCGCAACAACGCCGCCAGCGCATCCGCATAAAGGGCATCTTTACTATCAGCATTGAGAACGGACAAATAAGGTGTAGTACCTAAGTCAGTCAACAGTAAAAAACCGAGTTCTAGATTTTTTTCAAGAACCTCGGTTGCTGATAATCCTGCCTGGCTCAGCTTTGTAGCAATTTCAATAAAACGATCACAAGGCTCTTTATCCGGTGGCGCGTCCATCACTACCCAAGAGCTGGCTCCTTGCTGCAACCGCTGATACGATCTAAAACTGGCATCTTCGGATGCAGAAGTTAGCGTATAATTTAGGTATCCAAGGCTGTTTAGCCATCGCTCCATTTGTTGAAGTCTATCTATCATATTTTTTTGGTAGGTAAGAATAAGTAGGTAATAAGTGAGTTTTTACAATTGAGATGTAAAAGAACAGAACCACTATTATCCAGTTTATACTCACCATGAAGCAAACTATTATTTTGTCTTTATTATTAGCCAACCTGAGCAATCATGAATAGCATCGAAAAATTAGTCACCTTGATGAAAAGGTTACGCACGCCAGAAACTGGTTGCCCCTGGGACTTAAAGCAAACCAACGCATCAATTGCAGCCTACACGCTTGAAGAAACCCACGAAACACTGGATGCTATCGAACGTGACGACATGGAGAATTTAAAAGAAGAATTAGGAGACCTACTGTTCCATATTGTATTTCACTGCCGTATCGCACAAGAAAGAGGCGCTTTTGATTTCGATCAGGTCGTCGAAGGCATTGTTGCCAAAATGACCTATAGGCATCCACATGTTTTTGATCAAAACCACCAGGCCAGTACAGATGAAGAAACCCTCAAACTACAGTGGCAGGACCTGAAGGCGAAGGAAAAATCATCCGTTTCCAAGGCGTCAATTCCCTTTGGACAAAATTCCAGCTCGCAATCTGCTGTCAAAAGAGCTATCAGCTTGCAACAAGAAGCCGCAGAATACGGTTTTGACTGGCCTGAACTAAGCCACGTCATTGACAAGCTCGACGAAGAAGTCATCGAGCTAAAACAGGCGATTGAAAGCGGTGATCTGACCCATGTTAGTGATGAGCTAGGCGATGTTTTATTTGTTTGCCTGAATATTGCCCGCCACCTCAAAATTGAAGGAGAGATGTCGTTACGTCATACCAATCAAAAATTTATTCGCCGTTTTGATTATGTAAAACAACAAATGCAGTCTTCTGATATCAAAATGAGTCAGCAGGCGTTAGATCAAATGGAAGCTTTCTGGCAACAGTCAAAATCTGTCGTGGGTTAGATATTAATGATAGGAGAAGACTATGGCTAGAAGTCGATTACAAACTGAACAGAAGATCCTCAAAGCGGTCGAGACCTTATTGTTAGAGAAGGGTTATCCATCTGTCGGAGTCAACTCTATTGCTCGTCAGGCCTGTTGCGACAAGGTACTCATTTACCGTTACTTTGGTGGTTTCGATGGATTGCTGCTCACTTTTGCTGAATCTACCCAGCTTTGGTGGGAAGTCGACGAAGTTATGAGCGAAACTGCCGAGGCTTTGGCAACAAAACCTTTACATATTTACCTGCAAACTTTATTAAAGCGACATGCGTCCTCCTTACAGGCAATGCCAGTCACACTTGAGATTATGGCCTGGGAAATGTCAGAGCAAAACAATCTTACTATTGCACTGGCCCGCACCCGAGCTGAGAGAGGTATGGCGCTCATTAAAAAGATCCGAACCCATTATTCACAGCCTAATTTTGATGTTGGTGGTATTCTTGGCGTGTTTGGCGCAGCTATTAACTATCTTGTAATCCGCACTCGAAAGTCTCCACCGCAACACATGACGGAAGAGTGGTGGAGATTGCAACAAACCATCGCCAAGATGCTGGACAATCAATCGTGAACTATTCATGAACAAACCTACAAACCTCGAGCAGACGGTACTACGCTTTAGCGACATTAATCATACCGAACTCATCAACCTCCTAGCACGCTACCAGCTAAAGGTTCAAATTACGCCATCTGGCAACGCTATTCCGGGTAGTTTTTGGGGTGATGAGGAAGCAGGACTGATTGATCATCACATATTTTTAAGGCAAGACACACCGATACACTCAGTCTTACATGAGGCCTGCCATTTTATTTGCATGGACGACGTTAGACGAAAACAACTCAACACCAATGCAGGTAACTTTCAGTTAGAAGAAAATGCGGTTTGCTATCTGCAAATATTACTCGCGGATGATTTACCTTCACTGGGTCGTCAGCGCATGCTGTTCGATATGGACGCCTGGGGTTACAGCTTTCGTCTAGGCAGCACTCGAAGTTGGTTTGAGCAAGATGCACAAGAGTCGCGTGATTGGCTGTTGGCGCATGACTTGATCGATAAGAGCAACCGTTCTACCTATCAATTGCGCCTATAGTTAACTCTGCAACTTTTTACTCTGTAACTCTCAAAATCTTATGCATAATTTCAAAATTAAACTAAACTGGGCTTCATCGGATAACAAAAAGACTGGCAGGAGTAACTGAGTGGATATAGCTTCAATTGTTGGATTTATTTTAGCATACGTAATAATAGGGGGTGCCATCATAATGGGCGGCCCCTTCATCATATTCGTCAACCTACCGTCGATTCTATTGGTCATCGGGGGCACCTTTGCCGTAACTTTAATGAGTGTCACATTAGCCGACTTTTTTGGCTCATTTAAAATTGGCTTAAAAGGGTTCTTCTATAAACTTGACTCACCTCAAATCTTGATCGACGAGTCGTTAGAAATGGCCAATGTGGCACGCAAGGAAGGTCTTCTTGCACTTGAAGGTCGCGAAATCAGAAATGCCTTTCTACAAAAAGGGATCGGTCTATGCATCGATGGTCATGCTCCCGAAATTGTCAGAAACTTGTTAACCAAAGAAATTAATCTATCGATCGAAAGACATACGACAGGTGCCAATATGTTCAAAACGATGGCAGTTTATGCCCCCGCGATGGGAATGATTGGTACGCTCATTGGCCTAGTACAAATGCTCGCAAATATGTCAGACCCAGCATCAATTGGGCCAGCAATGGCAATTGCAATATTAACCACACTATACGGAGCAATCATCGCCAACGCATTTGCTCAGCCGCTGGCAGAGAAGTTAGCTTTGATTCGTGGTTATGAAAAACGCAATAAAGATTTAATCTTTGAGTCAATTAAAGGTATCCAGGAGGGCACTAACCCTCGCGTATTAAAGCAGTTATTAGACGCTTATCTGCCCGAAAGTAAACGAGTGGTGGATGAGTAAAATGCAATCGTTAGCAATTTCAGTCCTGGTCTATTTTGAGGTGGCGGTTTCGCAATGAGCGAAGAGTGCGAATGCCCTCCATGCGATGAGGGCTTACCTCCCTGGCTTGCCACCTTCGCGGACTTGATGACGCTACTCATGTGTTTCTTTGTTTTGCTGTTATCTTTTGCCGAAATGGACGCGCTCAAGTACCGCCAGGTCGCCGGAGCTATGAAAAACGCTTTCGGTGTTCAACGCGATATTAAGGCAACCGAAATACCAAAAGGTACCAATGTCATTGCTCAGCAGTACAGTCCTGGTAAACCAGTTGAGGTGACACCATTAGAGATAATGCGCGAAAAAACCACTGACGACACCAAAGCTAACCTGGATTTTACAGATACCAGCTCCAAAAACGACATGTCTCTCGGCGACACACAAGCTGAAGCCATCGTTAAAGCAAAAGCAGAACAAGAAGCTCAAGAGCTAGCAGAAGAGTTAAGGGAAGAATTGTCCGACGCTATTGGTGATGGCTTATTAGACGTAGAAGCTTTTGCTGATCGGGTGCTTATCCGCATTCGTGAAAAAGGTTCGTTCGGGTCAGGATATTCGGCGCTGAAAAAAGACTTCTTTCCTATTCTCAAACTCATTGCTGACGTTTTAAATGAGCGTGACGGTTTGTTCATTATTACCGGACACACCGATGATATCCCCATCAAAACTAAGCAGTTTCGATCCAACTGGGATTTGTCAGCCGCTCGTGCCGCCAATGTTGTTCACTATTTTATAGAATACGGTGACATTGACCCGGAACGAATGGAGATACGTGCTTTAGCCGACAACGAGCCCATCGTGCCGAATGATAGCTGGGAACATCGAGCACAAAATCGGCGGGTCGAAATAAGCGTTCTTCATGGTAACCGTTTATCGATTGACTTGGATACACCTTCAGACAGCGTTGATTTTATCAGCGACACCGATTCAGCGAATTGAGACAGAGAACATGAGCCCCCCCATCCCTGACGAACGCCGACGCTATTTCCGTATTGAAGATACAGTCAGCTTTACTGTCTCAGCCATCGACCCAATTGAACTACAAGCTCGAATCGAAAATTTCTGGGATGATCAACCAGTGCACACTGTGCGCCATCTGTTTAATCAACAGCCCGAGCAACATCTAACTGATTTCAAGGTAATAGAAGAGAAAATGCCCGAATTGGCACGCTACCTTGCTCTATTACAGGCTCAGATCGATAACCTCTCAGCAAAAGTATTACCAGAACAGACGCCTGCCCACGGCACCCAAAAAGTTAACATCAGTGGGCAAGGTATGGTCTATATCTCGGATCAAAAACTAACAACAGACGATACAGTAGAACTCTATTTAGAGCTATTATCGACGGGACAAGGGATGACAATATTCGCCCGGGTAGTCTCGGCACTGCAGGTATCAGGACAGGAATCTGAACAATATAGAACCTCCCTCGACTTCACTCATATTTATGAATCAGATCAGGCGCTTTTAGTAAAACGTATCAATGCCCAACAATTGGAAGACATTGTTGCAGCGCGAACGATCGTTAACTAGGCTAGCTTAAACCATGACACCCGATTTCCATGTCAGATAGCGCCGCCAGGGCTTGGCTGTCGAGTCATAAAAAACCAGTCCCTGCGCTCGATGTGTTGCACCAAAAAGCACTCGAAACGCTAAAAAGCACAACAGCCTCTCTGTCTGATCTTGCCGATATTATTTCGTTTGACCCAGGCATGAGTATTGCCCTATTTGAAAAAATGAATGACAACCGCAATGGCAATCGACGACCCCGCCTCGATTCAATTCATAGCTTATTGGGTCTAATGGGCATTCAGGCGGTGACCCAATTTGTAAACCAGTTTGAAACGATGCAAAGTTCTGAATTAAGTTACAATACGCGCCAAGCTTATCATCAGTTAATGAGCCGAAATTTTCATCTAATGCATCAAACAGCTCAGCTCATAAAACTGCAAGGTATGGATAATACCCACGATATTCAAACGGCTGCCATGTTGCACAATGCGGGTGAAATCTATACCTGTCTGTTCGATTTCCAGCATTACCTGAAGTATCAGCAAGCATGCCTGTCTAACAAACTTGGAGCCGAAAGTGCACAATCCATATTTGGATACAGCTTTGCAGAGCTAGGGCGGCTACTCCGCCATGAGTTAAATTTACCTGACTTAGTGCGCGAAGCCCAACA
>JBLILW010000003.1:0-33957 GCA_047638435.1 Urechidicola sp. | reverse complement strand
TCTACGACTAAAACTATTTTTGACATTTATTTCTCCAAAGTCATTTAAAAAAGGTTAGTTCGTTAGGTTAATTTATAGAATTCCAAACGATTCCCTGCCTTTATGATTCAGTCCTCTTAATGTTGTTGAATAGGTTTTTTCGATGTTTCGATCAGGTGCTCGGCATCCTTGATGCTATTAAACCGTCCACCCTGCAATTTTGATGGGCCGAGGTTATATGTTTAATCGTTTGGTAGGTATTGAGTTGCATTGTGTACCTAAGCTAATTTTAAAGTTGCCTTTACACTAAGTATTTTAAATGCTTAATATGTAATGAATGTGTTAGGTTTGTGCAATTTTGTGCAAGGTTATAAGGCGTTATTTATTCCAGATCTAATTAAGTGACAATCCAAAGTTCGAACACTTGACCCACAATTCTTATCCTGGAAGACGATGGGAATATCTTGGAAAAAGGCCGAAGAAACACTGTCTGATGACGTTTTTCTTAACTTAACAGTGGAAAATCTTTAGGCGTTTTAGACATTCAAAGGGCAACATATTATTGGCCTTTCCCTCATCAATTTAAGCCTCCCAGATTGAAACGGTCTCACACTTTCTAGCGAGATCAGAGCAGGATCAGAAGTAGGTATTATCATTGTCTCTGAAAAAAACCAGTGAAATTAACTTTTTCGCTAGTTTAGAGGTGAATGTATATGCCGACATTATCAAACCTTTTAGGCCATGAGAATTGTAGCCTCAAGTTTAATCTGTATTGTGACGAACTAGTGGCAGAACAATAATCAATGCTGGAGTGGAGATAGCCGAATTTCTCGCTTGGAAACAGAACTTGGTTTAGCGCCACCTACTGGCGAAGGGTGGAAGGAGGATAGAACTGATTCACGCAAAATTCGATTTGTTAAGCGTGTTTGTCGAAGGACCTAATCACGTTCTTTCTCGATACTGCTTGCTCAATCAGCTTCACGGTATCGATTGAGTCGTTATGACATCAGTATTGATCGCTTTGTCAGCCGGCTAGGTAGAAAATAACGTCATTAATCAAAACCCTGCCACTAATAAAGCGGGAGTGTCCGCATTTAGAACATACCTCTCAACGCCATGCTGTCTTAAAGTTTCTTAATGACCTCTAGTGTGAGTAACATTCAGGAAAAAATCTTGCTCTGCTAGATGCTTATAACTAGTTAATTCACACAGGGTGGGATAACGGGTGTACTGCATTGAACATCGGCATTCTGACCTCTGTGGCGTAGAAAGTGGTCCATCAAAACTATCGCCAGCATCGCTTCTGCTATAGGTGTTGCTCGTATGCCGACGCAAGGGTCGTGACGTCCTTTGGTTCTGATTTCGACTGGCTCTGCATTGAGGTCAACCGATTGCCCTCTTAGATGCAAACTTGATGTTGGTTTAAGTGCGATATTCACCAAAATGTCCTGCCCTGAGGTAATGCCGCCCAACGTGCCGCCAGCATGATTAGATAAAAACCCTTGCGGTGTGATTTCGTCCCGATGCAAGCTGCCTTTTTGTTCGATGCAATCAAAACCTGCGCCAATTTCGATACCTTTTACGGCATTGATGCTCATCATTGCGTGCGCAATATCTGCATCAATCCGATCAAAAATGGGTTCACCCAGACCAACCGGAACGCCACTGGCCACTACAGTTATCTTGGCACCAATTGACTCGCCTTCTTTTCTCAGGGCATCCATGTACTTTTCCATCTCTGACACCATGTCTGGGTCTGGGCAAAAGAATGGATTATTATTGACTTCGTTCCAATCAACACTATCGACTTTAAGCGGACCGAGTTGCGATAAATAACCCCGAATTTGAATGCCACATTTTTCGAATAAATACTTTTTTGCTATGCCACCGGCGGCCACTCGCATGGCTGTTTCTCGCGCTGATGATCGTCCACCACCACGATAATCTCGAAAGCCATATTTTTGAGTGTAGGTATAGTCAGCATGGCCGGGACGAAATTGTTCTTTAATATTACCGTAATCTTTTGAGCGCTGATCTTTGTTTTTAATTAGTAAGGCTATCGGTGTGCCGGTGGTTTTGCCTTCAAATGTGCCGGATAGAATTTGAACTTCGTCATCTTCACGTCGCTGTGTTGTATGGCGAGAGGTGCCAGGTTTGCGTCGATCAAGATCACCTTGCAAGTCAGCTTCAGTTAAACTGAGCCCCGGAGGACACCCGTCGACAATGCAACCGATCGCTGCACCGTGGCTTTCGCCGAACGATGTCACCACAAATAGTTTGCCAAAACTGTTACCTGACATAATGTACTAGCCTTAATGATTGAATTTAATTTTTTCGCCCAAAGTTAGAATAGTTAAACTTAAGACAACACTATGACGCATTCTACTAAAAAAATAGGCATGATGTTCACCCTAGGTGGCTGGATTTTAGGTTTTTTATTGCTCGCCTTGGGTTTTTCTAAAATTCTCGGGCATCAGGCTAACCCAAACCAGTCGGTTGCCTCCTCAGACAGTAGCCAATTTAAGCAAATTACACTGACACGAAATCAACGAGGGCATTATGTTTTTGACGGTGAGATTAACCAAAAGTCAGTGACTTTCCTGGTTGATACTGGTGCGACTATCACCAGTATTCCAGCCCATTTTCAGGATCGATTAAAACTCAATGTGGGTGCTGCTTTTTTGGTTTCGACTGCGAATGGTTCTGCCACCGCTTACCAAACTCGACTAAATGAATTGAAAATGGGCAATATTGTTTTGACCAACGTAAAGGCTAGCTTAAATCCTGGACTATCGGATATTTTGCTGGGTATGAATGTGTTGAAAAATATGGAACTGATTCAAAGAGGCAACGAATTAATCATTCGCCAGTATCACTAACTTACTTCAGTTAGTGATACTCTAGCGACTCAAAGGCGCCTCTAAAAATAGTGTTTTTTTCGCTAGCACACCACGAGTAGGCGCTTCTAAGCGAGAAAGCACCGCGCGGAGAACCTGAGCGTACTTTAACCATGAGGGTTCGAGCAGCGAGCTTATGTACACGGATGTAAGGTATGTCGATTTGACCTCGTGGTCCCTACTGTTGGTGCATCGTTACATAGATGTAACCAATTAGAACAATGCAGGAGCAATTGTCAAGGAGCATAAAATCGGTGCCGCTGCAATTGCAGAAAAAGTGCATTTTTAGAGATGCCTTAATGACTCCCACCATAATGCAAACCAATATACTCGGCTAGCTTTCGCGACGCTGTCGATGCTTTAACAGAGTCATAGTGCATACCGAGCTCTACTTGCGGCAGGCGACGCATTCGTTCGGCGCTGCCCATTATGATCATGTCGTCTCCTACCGTGTTACGCGCCAGGGCGGTGACACCCAGACCGGCCATTACGCCTGCACGAATGCCACCATAATTTTGACTGCTATAAACAATATGCCATTTGCGTTGCGATGCATCGAGTGTTTCAATCATGCGTTTTCGGTAAAAACAGCCCTCGGGGGCGACGATAAGCGGTAAAGGGTCGCGTGAGTTTACGTTCGAGTCAGGTCCACAAACCCAGACGATTTCTTCTTGCCAGTTTTCATTGTAATAACCCGGCTCGGCACCGTCGTGTAAGGCCAATACCAAATCAAACTCATCGTGCTTCATACGGTTCAGTAAATTAACAGACAGATCGCAGGTGACTTTGATTTGTACGTCTGGATAAGCCTGAGCAAATCGCCTCAATACCGCTGGAAATAAACGTGACGCAGCAAATTCGTTCGGTATACCCAAATGAACCGAGCCCTGTACGCCTGGCTGTAATAACTTAACCACCGCCTCATCATTCAACGCCAAAATTTTACGCGCATACCCAACGAGTTGTTTACCCGCGCTACTAAGCACCATATCACGACTGGTTCGGTCATATAGACGGGCTTGCAAAAGGCTTTCGAGACGTTTAATTTGTAGGCTAATCGCAGGTTGAGAGCGACCGAGTTTGTCGCCAGCACGGGTGAAACTACCCAAGTCGGCTATAGTCACGAATGTTCTTAAAAGTTCGGTAGGTAAGTTCATCGTTCAATCATTTAAATTATAAATGATATCATTGTAACTATAAAATAATGAAATGCATAATTTAAACTAGAATTGACACAAATTCAGCCATTAGCGGAGCATAACCAGCATGTCAGACCTTGATCTAAACTTAACCGACCTGGACACCCACACTGACTTTATTCGTCGGCATATAGGCCCAGACTCGGTTGAAGAGTCAGCAATGCTTGAAGAACTTGGGCTAAATAGCCTGGACGAGTTATTGGATAAAGTAGTACCAGCCGCCATTCGACGCGACAAACCACTGGCGGTCAAAGGCAGTATGACGGAACGCCAGGTACTGGATCGCCTGTATGAAATTTCGACTCGTAATCAACTGTACAAATCCTTCATTGGCATGGGATATCACAACACCCAAACGCCAGCGGTCATCGAGCGTAATCTATTACGTAACCCTGCCTGGTACACCGCTTATACACCTTATCAGGCTGAAATTTCTCAAGGTCGTCTCGAAGCACTTCTGAATTTCCAAACTATGGTGAGTAATCTGACGGGCATGGAAATTGCCAATGCATCGATGCTCGACGAAGCAACCTCCGCTGCTGAGGCGATGACACTTTGCCAGCGTATGTCAAAAAACAAAAGCAATACCTTCTTCATAGCTGATAGCTGCCACCCGCAGACAATTGCGGTCATAAAAAATCGTGCTAACCACATGGAAATCGATGTTGTGATCGGTGATCCATTCACCGAACTAACCGATCTAGATGTGTTTGGTGTATTACTCCAATACCCCTGCTCAACGGGTGAAATTTATGACTATCACGAGTTGGTCAAATCAGTCCATGAAAAGAAGGCTTTGGTAGCCGTCGCGGCCGATCTGTTAAGCCTCATTCTATTAACACCACCTGGAGAGTTTGGCGCTGATGTTGTTATTGGTACGACGCAACGATTTGGCGTACCGCTAGGGTATGGTGGTCCGCATGCGGCTTATATGGCAACACGTGAAGCATTCAAGCGATCCCTGCCAGGGCGTCTCATTGGTGTCTCCGTCGATACTCGTGGTAAACCTGCGATGCGATTGGCCCTGCAAACCCGCGAGCAACATATTCGCCGTGAAAAGGCGACCAGTAATATCTGTACTGCACAGGCATTACTGGCCGTCATGGCCAGTATGTACGCGGTATATCACGGGCCAGATGAGCTAAAGCGTATTGCTTTGCGTATACATCGGCTGACCGTGTTACTGGTCAATGGCTTGCGCGAACTCGGCCATGAAGTTCCCACCAAACACTTTTTTGACACCATCACGGTTAACACCGGCAACGCCACCGAATTTATTTTGGCAGCCGCACGTGCAGAAAAAATAAATCTGCGGCAGGTCGATGCTAGCACCGTTGGCATTGCGCTCGATGAGGTCGCAACCAGAGCCGATGTTGAAACACTCTTCAATATTTTTACGCATGATCATGGCGGCTTAGCACAGATGGACCATCTAGATGCAAATGCGACCTCTGCGTTGCATCCTGACTTAATTCGCAGCAGTAAAGTTTTAGATCACCCCGTGTTTAACAAGTACCACTCTGAAACTGATCTAATGCGTTACATGCGTAAGCTGGCAGACAAAGACCTGGCGTTAGATCGCAGCATGATCCCACTGGGTTCTTGCACTATGAAACTCAATGCAGCCGCTCAATTAATTCCGGTTACCTGGCCTGGGTTTAGTCGCATCCATCCCTTCGTGCCGCTCGATCAGGCTCAGGGATATCGTCAGTTATTTATCGAACTTGAGCAAATGTTGTGTGCTTGTACCGGTTACGATGCTGTCTCCTTGCAACCGAATTCTGGAGCACAAGGAGAGTATGCCGGCCTGTTAACCATCAAGGCTTATCATCAAAGCCAAGGCCAAGGTCATCGAAACATTTGTTTAATTCCAGCCTCCGCTCACGGTACCAACCCTGCCTCGGCTCAAATGGCAGGTATGAAAGTGGTCGTCGTCAGCATTGCCAAATCAGGCAATATTGACATGGAAGACTTGAAGGCAAAGGCAGAGAAACATAGCGATAATCTTGCTGCCATCATGATCACCTATCCATCAACCCATGGTGTATTTGAAGACGATGTCACCGAAGTTTGTGCGCTCATCCATGATCACGGCGGTCAGGTTTATATCGACGGCGCCAACATGAATGCAATGGTTGGTGTGTGTGCGCCGGGTAAATTTGGCGGCGATGTCTCTCATTTGAACCTGCACAAAACTTTTAGTATCCCGCATGGTGGCGGTGGCCCAGGTGTTGGCCCAATTGGTGTGCGTGAGCACCTCAAGCCTTTCTTGCCATCGACCACACTCGCCAATCACCACGGCCATACCGAACCTGTTTCAGCAGCGCCTTATGGCAGTGCGGGTGTATTGCCCATCAGTTGGGCCTATGTCGCTTTACTCGGACGCCAGGGTTTACCTAAGGCAACCTCGATAGCAATTCTCAACGCTAACTATATTGCCCATCGATTGAATAGCCACTTCCCTGTGTTGTACACCGGTACAAATGGCATGGTTGCGCACGAATGCATTATCGATACGCGCGTCATCAAACAAGCCAGTGGTATTACAGTTGATGACATTGCTAAGCGCCTGATAGACTATGGATTCCACGCGCCTACCATGTCATTCCCGGTACCGGGGACATTAATGATCGAACCAACAGAAAGTGAATCGAAAGAAGAGATCGATCGTTTTTGTGACGCGATGATTACGATACGTCAGGAAATACAAGCCATCGAAGACGGCGAGATGGATAGAGAAGACAACCCACTGAAAAATGCGCCACATACTGTCGACATGGTCTGTTCCGATGCTTGGGATCATGCTTATAGCCGCGATCAAGCGGCTTATCCAGTGGCGTCACTTCGGGAAAATAAGTATTGGCCGTCAGTATCAAGAGTCGATAACGTGCATGGTGATACAAACTTAATTTGTTCGTGTCCACCACTCACTGATTATATGGATTAGGATAGTTAGTCTCATCAGCTCACCATCAAGCTTCCCTCAATAGGTGAGGGAAGCCAGGAATGTCTATAACATCACTCTAGTCCACTTCAAAACATGCAACTCTATGGCCACTGTAATGAAAAAAGATTTTTTGGCTCGTGTTCAATCGGTAAATAGCGCTTTTGTTAGGTTGGCCTGAGCCCCTATATTGCCATCAAAGCTGACTTTGATGGTTTAATTTTGCAAATCATGGATAGAATTTATTATGGCTAAACGCCATTCTGGCTGTGAAAACGAATGCAGTTTGAGGCGCCACCACTACGCTAAACAAACAGATCCCCGTCAGTGGCCCAACAATAGCATTCTGCCAGCGCGTTTTTTGATAGTTGCAAGGCGCAAATAGACCTTATTGTGTACCGCATTGAGTTATCATGAAAAAATTATAACTATAGAATAAAAAGGTTTAAACCAGACATGGCAATTAGTGTTTTCGATTTATTTTCTATCGGCATCGGTCCGTCCAGCTCCCATACCGTTGGGCCAATGCGCGCTGCAAACCAGTTCATGCAAGCGTTGCAGGACGATGGGTTAATACCGCAGGTTGTTCGGGTAAAAACTGACCTATTCGGGTCACTGGGGGCAACGGGTAAAGGTCATGGTAGTGACAAGGCCGTCATATTTGGTCTCGAAGGTGACCTACCAGAAACCATCGACACCACCAGCATGGATCCTCGCCTAGACAGCATTCGCGCTGCAAGCCGAATCCATTTAATGGGTGAACACCCCATCAAATTTTGCGAAAAAACAGATATCATCATGCATCGCCGCAAGGCCCTACCCTTTCATCCCAACGGCATGACATTCGTCGCATTCAATCTGGCTGGTGATGAACTGCACAATGCCACCTTTTATTCGGTTGGCGGCGGCTTTATCGTCGATGAAACAGCTGCTGGCAGCGATCGAATTAAAGAAGATGACACCAAACAACCCTTCCCTTTCCTGTCTGCGGTCAACCTGCTGATTCACTGTGCAAATAACAATATGCGTATTAGTGACGTGATGATGGAAAACGAAAAAGCCTGGCGCAGTGAAGAAGACATACGCAGCGGATTACTGAACATCTGGAAGGCCATGCAGACCTGTGTCACCAACGGGTGTTTAAACGAAGGTATATTGCCGGGTGGTCTCAATGTTAAACGTCGAGCGGCTGATCTTTATCACAAACTAACTACTAAGCCCGAAATAACTGAAAGAGACCCGCTCACGTCACTCGACTGGGTCAACCTGTATGCCCTAGCTGTGAATGAAGAAAATGCTGCTGGTGGTCGAGTAGTCACCGCCCCCACTAACGGAGCAGCTGGCATCATCCCTGCCGTCATGCACTATTATTACAACTTTTTCCCAAATGCCAGTGAAGATGGCATTGTCCGCTTTCTATTAACCGCCGGTGCTATAGGCATCTTATATAAAGAAAATGCGTCGATATCTGGCGCCGAAGTTGGCTGCCAGGGTGAAGTTGGCAGTGCCTGCTCGATGGCTGCCGGTGCGCTAACCGAAGTACTCGGTGGCACCCCCGAACAAGCCGAAAACGCCGCAGAAATCGGTATGGAACATAACCTTGGATTAACTTGTGACCCAATTGGCGGGCTAGTACAAGTGCCTTGTATCGAACGCAACGCCATGGCATCAGTAAAAGCCATTAACGCAGCGCGTATTTCTATGCGAGGCGACGGCCAGCATTTTGTATCGCTTGATAAAGTCATCAAAACAATGCGTGAAACTGGTGCGGATATGAAGACGAAATATAAGGAAACATCTCGTGGTGGGTTGGCGGTTAATATTATTGAGTGTTAGTCATTAGATACACCGGAGACAATTCGGTGTATCTACCGCGCTACCTTAGGTAGATTACGACTAGAACAACGATTCATTTTGACAACCTTGTTGCTCAACCGGCAAACTGAAGTGAACATTTTTTCACCTCTTGGAGATAAATGAGACCGACATGCTTAGTGACATACAAAATACGATTAGGCCTTATCTTGGTTATTTTGGTGATCATCAATGGGTGAAAGCACTAGTCATCGTCTTCGCTTCATTTTTAATCGCTTGGGTTTTTAACCGCTTCATCATTACCGCACTGAAACGTTTGGCGACAAAAACAAAACTAAATATCGACAACCACCTCATCGAACTGCTACATAACCCGATTTACAGTAGTGTCATTTTACTTGGGCTAGCGCTTGGCATAAACATCCTTAACTTGGGTGATACGGTTGAATTCATTGCCTTCTCATTGTTGAAGAGTATTGCGCTCATCATCTGGTCATTGCTGCTATTGCGAATCACACGATTAGTGCTGCGCCATATTGCGCAAAACGACGCTCATATCAACATGTTGCACTCGAAGACGTTACCCCTGTTCGAAAACATTGCCAATATCACCATCTTTATTTTTGCCATCTACATTATATTTTCAGCCTGGAAGGTTGATATGACGGCCTGGCTGGCCTCGGCCGGCATTATCGGTATCGCGGTTGGTTTTGCAGCAAAAGATACACTGGCAAATTTGTTTTCCGGTGTTTTTATAATGGCCGATGCACCCTATAAAATAGGCGATTTTGTGGTGTTGGATACGGGTGAACGTGGCGAGATTACACATATAGGTATTCGCAGTACACGTATGTTAACGCGCGATGATGTTCAAGTAACCGTCCCAAACTCAGTGATGGGTAATACCAAAATCATCAATGAATCTGGCGGGCCTCACGAAAAATATCGAATTCGGGTTGCCGTGGGTGTCGCTTATGGCAGCGATATCGACCTAGTGCGATCAATATTAATGGATATCGCACTGGCCAATGAAACCTTATGCGAGGACCCAGAACCTCGCGTCCGATTTCGAACCTTTGGAGCGTCGAGTCTTGACTTTGAACTGCTGGGCTGGATCGACCAACCGGTTTTGCGAGGACGAGTGATTGATTCACTTAACTGCCAAATTTACCAACGCTTCATAGAAGAAAGAATCGAGATTCCATACAGCAAGCACGACTTGTATATCAAGGAATTGCCAAGATAATCGGCTGAGTTAATATTTTAACAATATTAACTCAGCAAGCAGCAAGCCAGCCGTTCAACTAAATATTTGCTGAGCCCACAACGATAGTTTATTAAGCAACGCCTGTTCACGGTCACCCTGCTCGCGCTGCGCTAATGTCAATAATTGCTGCTGGAATTGCTCGACATTTAAACCGCCGGCATCATCCCCGTCTAGTAACCTGCTCTGGCAGAAACGTTGCCAGCGTAATGACTCATCTGGCGATAACGATTGTGGAAAGTTACGTGCCCTATAGCGAAATAATAGCGTTTGTAACCGTCGGTCCTGAAAGCAATCCTCCGACCAACTAGCCAGTTCACC
Source organism: Urechidicola sp. (assembly GCA_047638435.1). Classification (GTDB taxonomy): domain Bacteria; phylum Pseudomonadota; class Gammaproteobacteria. The sequence continues at coordinate 23,538 of JBLILW010000003.1, read as the reverse complement.
GGGGTTTGCAGCTAACAATTGATTACACACTAACCGATCCTGCTGATTAATAAAGGCTTCGTACAAGGCGCTGTCGGCATCACCTAGATGATAGTCTTTTTTCTCACTATAAACGCTGGTTAAGCGCTTTATCAGATCAGGATCAGACAGCAATAGATCACGATGAGCACAGATTTCGTCCCAGTCAATTTGCCACTTTTCTGCCTGTGTTTGATTTAATGTCGACACCGGTGCGAGTGCTGGTGACTTGTTGATATGTATGCCTTTCAGCGGCAATCGTTGTTCACCTTCGGCCAGGTCGGAAGTTCGGGTATACAGCTTTTTCTGTATATCTTCTGCGCTTAACTGCAATAAAACTTGAGGATTGATACGCAGGTTATAACAAATGATTTCATTCGCGTTTGTCGGATTTGCCAGCAATGGAAATATTGGTGCAAGACACCCTTGATCAGCAGGAAACATGCCACTCACATGCAACAGAATGTCAGGTTTGACGAGGTTAAGCAGTCCAGCGGCTTGATGTTTGTTTCGTAGGTTAAAATAAAAATCGAACAGTTTAGGCTGCTTTTGTTTGACCAGCTTCGCCAATGCGATAGTTGCCTTAACGTCAACCAGTGCATCGTGTGCACCTTGCTGCTCGATATCATTGGCTTGCGTCAAATCAGTCAACTTAAAGCTAGCAAGACCACTGTCATTCAATGGCCAATTGATGCCTTCTGGTCGAAGCGCCCGAGTGATTCGGAGTAAATCCAGCACATCCCATCGGCTATTACCGTTTTGAAAACTGTATGCGTACGGATCACGAAAATTTCGATAAAAACCAAACCGCGTCACTTCATCGTCAAAACGGAGATTGTTATAACCAACAATACAACTATTCGCTTGGCTGAACTCAGCATGTATCTGTCTAAAAAAATCCGACTCGGGAATACCCTCGGAACTGGCCAACTGCGGCGTAATGCCAGTAATCAATACGGCTTCAGGGTGGGGCAAAAAATCGCTGGTGGGTTTGGCGTAAATCATCAAAGGCTGGCCGATAACATCTAAATTTTTATCGGTTCGAATGCCGGCGAACTGCGCAACCCTGTCAATTCGTGGGTTTGCCCCCCAGGTTTCATAATCATGCCAATAAAAACTTGCGTCTGCCATTTCAATCTCTTTAGTCAGTAGCTTTAGATTTGCCGGTATAACACTTTGTGGCCACTTGCTCAATTAAGGACTTATCTAATGAATGACAAGTCTACAATTTTACAAACCTATCGTCGCGAAAAACAGCTTCCATCTTTTTAGTCATAATGATAGTCATTAGTTTGTGTAAGCTTCATGGGTGCTGTAATTCACCTTCTTATGCAGGCCTAAAACGTCACCTCCTAGTCTTGCCACATCGACGAAATACTCAGCTTGTATCTGAGGAGCAGTTATAACGGCAGTCTGGTTAGACGGGACAAAACCTTTCTGCCATTATCCCACCTTTTAAACACACACGATGGAAGACCCATCATCAGGACACACCATGAGTGACTTACCCAACTGCCCAACCTGCGACTCACCATACACTTATCAGGACAGGAACCAGTTGGTTTGCCCTGAATGCGCACATGAATGGTCACAAAATGCCAACAAAGACACAGACGCTCTGTCAGTCATCAAAGACTCGAATGGCAATTTGTTAGTCGACGGCGATACCATCAGTGTGATTAAAGATTTAAAGGTAAAGGGTTCGTCTTCAGTCGTTAAAGTAGGCACTAAGGTAAAGAACATTCGCCTCGTCGATGGCGACCATGATATCGACTGCAAAATAGAGGGTGTTGGTGCGATGAAATTGAAGTCGATGTTTGTCAAAAAAATCTGATGCGCCTCAAAAGACTCCTACTGTTCAGCCTTTTCGCGAGCAGTATCTGCCTCTCTGCTTTTGCCGGTATGCCTGTCTGGAAAGTCGAAAGAAATGGTTCTCAAATTTTTATTGGTGGGACAGTACATTTGTTAACACCCGCGGACTTCCCATTGCCAGATGCATTCGATATCGCCTATCAGCAATCTGACAAAGTCATTTTTGAAGCCAGCTTGGAAGATATGGAAAAATTTGAGTTTCAGGCGTCTATGATGAAAAAGCTGAGCTACTCAACAGGTCAAAGTCTAAAGCTCGCACTCAGCGAAAAAACTTATCAAAAATTAAGTCGTTATTGCACGAAACACAACATATCAATGGAAGGATTACTGCCATTCAAACCCGGCATGGTATCGATGATTTTATCCATTACAGAATTACAACAACTGGGTTTTACCGGCGTAGGTGTCGATGCCTTCTACAACCAAAAAGCAAAGCAAGACAACAAACCAATGGGTGCATTAGAAACAGTCGAACAGCAACTTAATTTCATCGCCGAAATGGGAAAAGGACAGGAAGATGACCTAATCATCTACACCTTAAACGAAATGGAAAAATTGCCACGGGTCATGACAGCGATGATGGTTGCCTGGCGTAATGGTGATCTAGATCAACTAGAAAATGTCGCATCAAAAAGCTTGAGAAAAGACTTCCCCAGTATTCATGATGAATTGATTGTAAAACGAAACAATGCCTGGATGCCAAAAATTGAAGCCCTGTTCGATACCACCAAAGTTGAATTTATATTGGTTGGCAGTTTACATCTTTCTGGAAAAACAGGCCTAATAGAGCAGCTAAAAACACGTGGATATAACATTGAAATGGTAGTTGAGCCGAATTGAAAATGATAAACTCTTTAATCTAACTCTGATCTTCATCCCTTAACACTAATTTTTATCACCAGTCTTAATCAAGAACCTTAATCACTAATCTTAATTACTCCCCGGAGAAACCATGTCTTTAACAATTACCGACAATCTCGTCGTCAGCATAACCTATACCCTGACAAATGACGACTCAACCGTACTCGATAGCACCGAAGAATCTGGCCCAATGGACTACCTGCACGGCGCAGAAAACATCATTCCAGGCTTGGAAGATGGACTAGAAGGCAAAAAAGTTGGCGACAAATTAAAAGTACGCGTCGACCCCGAAGATGGCTATGGCGAAGTCTTTACCGAGCTCATGCAAGTGGTCGACATCGCTGCTTTTGAAGGCGTCGAATTAGTCGAAGCAGGTATGCAGTTTGAATCTGAAACAGATGAAGGCGAGTTAGAAATAGTCACCATAAAAAGCATAGATGGCAATGAAGTCACCATTGATGCCAACCACCCTTTAGCGGGTGTAACGCTTAACTTTGATGTTGAGGTTGTCGGCGTTCGAGAGGCGACAACTGAGGAAATTGAACATGAGCACGTTCATTAAATAAGGTTTGTCAAAGCTCTAGCTAATTTGAGAAACACGGTTAATTTACCTCGAACAGGGACGATCGAGGTCACCATTAAACTAGCGTGCCAATCACCGCCACTTCCGTTGAGCAACAGTATTAGCACACTAAAAACCATTCAATTTTACGCCTGCTTCGCTCTCGGGCTATTACTCCCTGACTCAGAATTCCCAGACCGTTGGTTCCCAGACCGTTGGTTCCCAGGCTGTTGATTCCCAGATCGCTGATTTCCAGATCGTTGATTTCCTTGGGGACGATCACTACCCGTTCGTCCACCGCCATTATTCCAAACCTTCGGTTTCTTAGGCTTATTCGAGACAGCAATAGGGCTCAATCGTGTTTCAGGCACGCTGTGATCTGGCTCAAATCCGTCAACTAATTTGCGAGGTAATAATTGTTGAATCAATCGTTCGATATCAGACAGTTGCTTCACTTCATCCGCGCTCACTAACGAAACGGCCTGACCAGTCTTACCTGCTCTTCCAGTTCGACCGATGCGATGCACATAGTCTTCTGGCACATTGGGTAAGTCGAAGTTAACCACATATGGTAGTTGCTCGATATCGAGTCCGCGTGCGGCAATATCGGTTGCTACTAAAACTGGCGTTGAACCATTTTTAAACTCCAACAATGCCTTCGTTCGAGCCGCCTGACTTTTATTACCATGGATAGCCACAGAACGAATACCTCGACTCTCAAGCTGTTTCACCAGCTTGTTGGCACCATGCTTTGTTCGCATAAAAACTAAAGCCTGCTGCCAGTTACCATCTTGAATTAAGTGAGTCAGTAGCGCTGATTTCTGGCCTTTATCAACGGGATGTATCCATTGCTCAACCAATTCGACTGTTGTATTACGTGGGCTAACGGAAATTTCGACAGGGTTGTTTACCATGCCTTTGGCTAGGCTTCGAATCTCGTTTGAAAAGGTCGCCGAAAACAACAGATTCTGACGTTTTGCGGGTAGTTTCGACAGGATTTTTTTGATGTCGTGAATAAAGCCCATATCGAGCATACGGTCAGCCTCATCTAACACCAGCACTTCGACTTGACTAAAATTGACGGCATTCTGGTTGTGCAGGTCGAGCAATCGACCTGGTGTTGCTACCAGTATGTCTACGCCTCGACGAAGCTTCATCATTTGCGGATTGATCTTTACGCCACCAAACACTACCGCCGAACTCAATGAAAGGTTCTTACCATAGGTAATAACACTCTCGTGCACCTGTGCTGCCAGTTCACGAGTAGGTGTTAATATTAGGGTACGTATGTGGTTCGATTTTGCCCGTTCACCTTGAGATAGGCGTTCTAAAATTGGCAGAGTGAAACCAGCTGTCTTGCCTGTACCTGTTTGGGCGGCGCCCATGACATCCTTGCCCTCAATAATAGCGGGAATAGCCTGTTCCTGGATTGGTGTTGGCGTATCGTAGCCGTTGGCCGTGACAGCTTGAAGAATTGGGTCTGATAACCCAAGTGAAGCAAAACTCATATTGGTAGGCTCTGAAAATATTAATTAAGACAATAGTCTAAAGGGTATATCTAAAAAAAGTGCTTTTTTCGTGATTGCACAAAAAGCAAAGCGTGGAGAACCGGTGTGTACGAGTAGTACAGGTGGATTCAAACACGGAGCTTCAACAGTAGGGACCACGAGGCCACGACTGCGATCGCGGAAAAGAGCATTTTAAGTGATGCCCTTAAAAGTAATGGCTGAACGGTAATTATATCGTGCGGCAAAAATCGTGGGTAGCACCATTGGTGCTGCGGAAAGTTATACTACAGCAACTTAGACTCAGGTACTATCAACTCCGCACGGAATATTGAATTAGCGCAGTATTTATAGCATTTATTCTGATATATACAGTCAATTGTGACTATCTCTTAACTAAGCAACCTGCTTTCTAATGGCCTATTATAAAGATTTACTAGCGGAGGTTCGTGCTTGTGAACTGTGCGCTGACCAGTTACCACTTGGTGTTAGACCGGTACTTCAGCTCGACCCTTTGGCTAGGATATTAATCGTGGGTCAGGCACCGGGGAGAAAAGTCCACGCGTCTGGCATTCCATTCGATGATGCCAGTGGTAACCGACTGCGACAATGGATGGGGATTGATAGGGAGGTTTTCTATGACCCCAAACAAGTTGCCATTTTACCGATGGGGTTTTGCTTTCCGGGTACAAGTAAATCAGGAGACTTACCTCCACGACCAGAATGTAGTCCGTTCTGGCGAGAGGCTTTGCTCGCACAGCTACCGAATATCGAAATAACGCTGGTGCTGGGGCAATATGCACAGGCTTATCATTTCGGCGATCAATACAAATCAGTCACTGCCCTAGTCGAGTGCTGGGACGATTATTGGCCGACAATGGTACCACTACCGCATCCAAGCCCGCGTAATAATGTGTGGTTACGACGTAACCCCTGGTTTGAAATAACGCTTGTTCCGAAGATACAGCTACAGATTTCGGTGTTATTAATGAAACCTAATGAGTGACTCTAATAGGCTATTCTAATACTAAAAGGTCTAAGCCAGATCAACAATAACTTCCTTTTTTTCATGGCCTTGTACGCTATTTTTTGCGCAAATTTTCACCTGCTTTACGCCGTTGGGAGTAACCACAGCAGTTACTGACCGAGTAAACGGTTGCTCATTCACATGCGAAGATACAGCACTCTTGACTTAAACACTTTACCATCCATTGTCATTACATCCCATTTATTAGCATAGTGATCCAAGCCATCGTCTGCGTTCTCAAACGTGACTGAGAACGAGCAGGTTTGTTCGGATTCGACCTTTACCTGCACAAAATTGGCTTCTCCTGCCTGCGATATATTGCTAGTAAGCTGCGAGCTAATAACACCAACCATTAAATGGTTTTCATCATAAAGCTCCACTTAATTAGACTTAAACCTCACTACTCTACCGAATAACCACAATTCCAACATAACTTAAATGCCACATCATTTTTTTCCTGACAACCTCGACAAAACCAGTATTCATCGCTGGGGTTCGAAATGATATTTTTCAATATAACTTCGGCGCGGTCAAACTGATCATCGTCTTCAATCCAGAGCTCTGGCCAGGTATCGAAAGTTGCCAGATCACCTGCTCCGCCGGATGAATATTCATTCATCACAACAGATTCAATTCCCTCTCCCTGCATGACATTTTTGAGGTTAAAAATAATCATGCGATTTTCGTGGGTATATAGTTTCTTCATATATATGCGCTGACTAACTACCGCGAGCCTCTCGAATTTGCTCATAGGCGCCCTTTATTTGCTGCGTTTTTGCCGTCGCATCTTTAATCATTTCATCCGGTAAACCTTTTGCGACCAACTTGTCAGGATGATGTTGAGACATTAAACGTCGGTAGGCTTTCTTTAAATCGGCATCGCTTACTGTCTTATCAACACCGACAATTGCGTAGGCATCTGGCAAACTACTTTGTGCTGATGACGCCCGACGTTGCCCACCAAAGCCAGCTTTGAGCATTTCTTCCATTCGCTTCAACTGCGCTAAAGGAATACCCAGACGCTGGAAAATGTGAGCCAGAACCTTTTCTTCTGATGGGTCCATTAAGCCATCGGCATAGGCGGCTTGAAGCTGTATCTCGAGAAACATTTGAACCAGCGTTGTGCGACGTTTTAACTCTGATTTGAATTGATCAAGAATTTCATCGATGGGAAAATCATCAGATTTACCTTCATTAAATAACTTTTTCGCCGATTCGCGCATTTCGCCATCTAACCCAAGCTGTCGCATGACTTCTTCGGCTAATCTAATTTCATTTTGAGTTACCTTGCCATCGGCTTTAGCGATATAGCCCATGACCGAAAAGGTTGCCGTAAAAAAAGCCGCTTGAACTCGATCCTGATCGCCACCAGCGCCACTTTTCCAGTCTGATTGCCCGATACCCGTCATTCCTCGATCAAAGTTGTGACCAAAGGCAACGCCCATTAATGCACCTAGAGGCCCACCAACCATAAAACCAAATGCGCCACCAAGCGCCTTACCCCACCATGCCATATTGAATACCTTTTTGAAATGCTTTTTGAAACCATAAGCACTAATGAACTACATTAGATGCTAGGAGCGTGTCGGACCTAAGCGTTCACCGACTCAATCATTTTTTGCTGTTGCTTCAAATCAGCCCCTAGAATACAACAGACGCCTCCGCCACCATACTCGAACTCGACCCAGGTCATCGGTAGAAACGCATATTTTTCCATCATTGCTGCCTGGGAGTTTCCTACCTCGACAAACAGTGCTCCATGATCGCTTAAATAGTCACCAGCCCGCGCCAGCATAAGGTCGACCAATAATAATCCATCCTCTCCTGCCGCTAAGCCCAGTGCTGGTTCGCATTCAAACTCGGCAGTTAATGCATTCATATCTTCTGCATCGACATAGGGTGGATTGCTGACAATAATGTCAAATTGTTGCGGTGGAATATCGTCAAATAAATCTGACTGATAAAGCGTCAGATAGTCATCCAGATCATGTTCGCTACGATTGATAGCCGCCACTTCGAGCGCATCCGCAGAAATATCAGACGCACAAACATCAGCAGCCTCAAAGGCATACTGGCAAGCGATGGCGATACAACCGCTGCCACTACATAAATCTAAAATCCTGTTAACCGGTTGACCACCAATCCAGGGTTCAAATTGATTTGAAATAAGCTCGGCAATGGGCGAGCGTGGTACTAATACGCGCTCATCAACATAGAACTTCAAGCCACAAAACCAAGACTCATGTGTAATGTAGGCCGCAGGCTGACGAGACTGGACTCGTTGCTTTAAAATATCAATCACTTGTTCTCGCTCTGCATCGGAGAGTTTGCAATCCAGAAAATTGTCTGGCCAGTCGATGGGTAATGCCAGCGTATGCAAGGTTAAGTATCTGGCTTCGTCTAACGCTGTGGTAAAACCATGACCAAAGCTGAGGTGATGTCGATTGAATTCACTGCTGCCCCAGCGAATGAAGTCTCGAATAGTAGACAAGTTTTTAAGTATTTCCAGATCAGACACGTTGAGTTTCAAACCAATTAAAATATAATACAGTGAATTCTACACTATTCGATCCGCAATCAAATAAAATGCTGATCGAATATGATTCAGTCTTAGGCGTTAATACAACGTCACTCACAACCAGAAATTCAGGTTTAAACATGAAAAAATCCACGCCTTATATCATCGCATTGATTGCGTTAGTGCTTGGCTTTGGTGGATCGTGGTATGTCCAGAACTCAAAGCCAATCAAACTCGAAGTAGGTCGCTGGTATGGTGATCAGGCTAAAACGCTGGCTGATTTCGAATTACGTGATCAAAATAACCAGCCTTTTGGTGTTGCTCAGTTAAAAGGAAAATGGAACTTACTCTATTTTGGTTTCACTCATTGCCCAGACATCTGCCCTGTCAGCTTGCAAGCCTTAGCTGACATGATGGAAGCCATCAACAACAAGGATGTGCGTGATGACATTCGTGTCACATTTGTTTCGGTTGACCCTGACAGAGACACCCCTGAGGTATTAAAGAGTTATATTGAGTATTTCAACCCATCGTTTGTCGGTGCGACGGCACCTCTACCCGAGCTCAAAAAACTAACGGCATCCATTGGCATCGCCCACAAACTGGAAAAGACCAGTGACGATCAGGAATCTTATTTAGTGTCGCATAGTGGTGCCATTGTCTTACTCAACCCAAAAGCTGAACTTTCTGGCTTGTTTGGTGCACCACATGACGCACTCGCTATGGCACGGGACATGACCAAAATAATTGAACACAACTAGGGCACCACTAAAAATGGACTTTTTTCCGCAATTGCGGCGTGGCCTCTACTGTTGGCAGCTCCATGCTGGTGCGCCAGCCCGGTCGATCCTCATTTACTCACTTATACTGCTGTTCTGCACGCGATATTTTCTTGCAATTATTGCCATGGACAACATATATGTCTGTTCTCCAGCAACAAAAAAACAGACCACGAAAAAACCACTATTTTTAGAAATATTCTGGTTGAACAAGATTAGCCAAATAAACATTATTTTAAGGAAAATAACCATGATCCGTTTCACCACAATTTTAGCTTTGTTAGCGATTGCTTTACCTAGCTTTGCTCAACCATTACACGTCACCGATGCCTGGATAAAAAACTTACCGCCAGCAGTACCGATGCGCGCCGGGTATATGCAGTTAATGAACCACAATGACACAGTAGCCACTATTATTTCTATCAGTAGCGATGCCTTCAAAAAAGTCGAAATTCACAAAACCGTGAACAAACTAGGCGTGATGAGCATGCACCCGATCAAAAATATTGTACTTGAGCCAAATGGGATGGCCGCATTAGAACCAGGCGGCATGCACCTGATGTTAATGAAACCTACCAGATCATTAAAAATTGGTGAAGAAGTTGAAGTGAAGCTTCAATTTGACAATGACACATCACAAACAATACTAATGACAGTCAAAAAATAGAGTCGAGTTCCCATGGACCCAATCCAAAAAGAAAAACTTAAAGCCACGCTATTTTACGCTTTTCCACATCACATGGTTTCACGCGTCGTGTATTTCGCGACACGTTTATCCAGCCCCAGTATTGTGCAACCAATGATCAATTGGTTCATCAAAAAATTTAATGTTGATATGAGCGAGGCCGAATCGCCACACAGCACAGCATACAAAACATTCAACGAGTTTTTCACCCGTCCATTAAAAGCAGGCGCGCGGCCGATAGTATCAGGCGATAACATTCTCGCCTGCCCAGCTGACGGCACCGTATCCGAATCTGGGTCTATCCAAGATGATCAAATTTTTCAGGCGAAAAATCACAACTACACGGTCAAAGAACTAGTCGGAGGCGATGAAGCTCTGGCCACTTTATTTAAAAATGGTCGTTTTGCCACAGTCTACTTGGCGCCCTACAACTACCATCGAATGCATATGCCAATGGATGGCTTACTCAGAAAAATGGTGCATGTGCCAGGCCGGTTATTCAGCGTTGCGCAATGGACCGTACGAAACATTCCCCGACTATTTGCTCGAAACGAACGCCTCGTCTGCCTTTTTTCCACCGATGCAGGGCCTATGGTGATGGTTCTGGTTGGCGCGATAAACGTAGCGGCGATAGAGACTGTCTGGAGTGGCTTGGTTACACCTCCCAGAGGCAAAATAATATCCAACTTCGATTATGCGGACACTAAAAAAACCTATAAAAAAGGTGAAGAGATGGGCCGGTTTAATATGGGATCGACGGTTATCTTATTAACGCCACCCAATGTCGAGTGGTTGTCTAAATTTCGAGCTGGACAAGTGGTTAAGATGGGAGAGGCTATTGGACATTTTGCTAAGGACGAGGCACCTACAGCCTAGTGTACTAGTTGTTAAAGTGTGCAGAGCATTCAGCTTAAACATCATTAAGCTGAATGTTGTTCAAGTCGCTGAATAACGCTTCGTAATCGTTAACGTGTCCATGTTCAAGCTCGGCGATTTCAACAGCAGTCATTTTATTTAGCTGCTTGGCTTTAAGCACAAAAAGTATTGCATCATAAAAATTGTCGGCTTTGGGAAATAGCTTAAGTGCTTATTTAGCAGTAACATTTTAATCGACAAAACTCAAAACCTGATCAATAGAATCCTTGCCAAGCAAAACCATCAACAGCCGATCCAACCCAATCGCGACACCTGCACACTCTGGCAATCCTGAGCTCAAAGCCGAAAGCAATAACTCATCCACTGGATACGGCTCTAACCCAGCGCCTAATCTGCAATTATTATCCCCTTCAAAACGCTGCCGTTGCTGCGAGCTATCACAAAGCTCCGAAAAACCATTCGCCAATTCTAGCCCGTCATAAAATAACTCGAAACGTTCTGCGACCGTCGGATTACTCATCTTCACTCTGGCCAGTGCGGCCTGCGACACCGGGTAGTCATAGACAAAAACGTAACCTTTCATCTCGGGTGCGATGACGAGACTAATCAATAAATCAAGGCATTGATCATCATCCAACTCGGAGCTCCGAGTTCCAGACACAAGTTGATCTACCTTTTGCTGAAGGTCCAGTAATTCGACTTTGTCAATATCGACACCGATATGATCAAGCACTAACTGTCGATAGCTAATTCGTTGATACTGATTTAATTCGCCACTGATGTCATCAATCAGTAACTCCATTTCATCCATCAATTGATCATAGTCGAATCCGATTCGATACCATTCCAACAGGGTGAATTCTGGATTATGCCGTCGACCTTTTTCACCTTCGCGAAATGCATGGCATATCTGGTAAATTGAACCGATTCCAGCAGCCAGTAGGCGTTTCATTGCAAATTCGGGGGATGTTTGCAGGTAAAGTGTCTGCCCTAAATTCAATGCTTTTATTGATTCGATATTGGCATCAGTATTGGTTGTAGGCGATAACAATGGGGTATCAACTTCCAGACATTCTCGCGCATCAAAAAAAGTCCGAATCTGACGATAGATTCGAGCTCGTTGTTGAATGGCGGTTAATGAAGCTGATGGACGCCAAATCATTATAGCTAAACTCTATTTTTTTACGCGTGACATATAGTCGCCTGAACGCGTATCGACTCGTAGCACTTCACCAATTTCAATAAACAGCGGCACCTTAACAACTGCACCAGTCTCTAGTGTCGCTGGTTTAGTGCCACCTTGAGCTGTATCACCTTTCAGCCCAGGATCAGTTTCTGTTACTTCTAGTTCTACAAAATTAGGTGGAGCTACGCCAATGGGAGTACCGTTATAGAGCGTGACTTCGTACATATCCTGCGGCTTGAGCCAAAAATGTGTATCACCCACTGCGTTAGCATCTGCAGCATGTTGCTCGTAATTTTCAGGCACCATGAAGTGAAAGAATTCGCCGTCGTTGTAAAGATACTGCATTTCGATGTCGATGACATCGGCGGCTTCTACTGTTTCGCCTGATTTGAAGGTTTTATCCAGTACGCGGCCATTTTTCAAATTGCGAATTTTCACCCGACTAAAGGCTTGGCCTTTACCTGGCTTTACGAACTCGTTTTCGATAATGGTGCAAGGATCACCGTCGAGCATTATCTTTAATCCACTTCGAAATTCGCTGGTGTTGTAACTAGCCATGATATTTAACTCTGACATATATTTTAAAAGGGGACTCCATAATAGCCGATCCTGTGGCGATGCGACAAATCTTTGATTAGAAAATTGACCCTAAAAAAGTATTATAAATAATACAACTAAAACAAAAAAAACTGTAGGCAAACTGTTCTGGTTAAAATGTTGCTTTATTTGACATCAAAAAAATTCAAATTTTGACGGACTGATGATAATTTACGTTATCATCACCAACTGACTGACGACAACTTAGAAAAGTTTATGGATTTTGGTGTAGAAAAACTAATTCGGTTACTCATTATTGATGCAGATCTGCACAAGGCCGAACAAATAACGAGTTCTCTACGAGCTATCGGTATGCAGGTACGCGCCGAATTTGCCGAAGGTAGCGACGACATGTCCGCCATGCTTGACAGCAAGGCACTCGACTTGGTGTTGTTCTCACTCGATTTAGAAGGCTTCACTTTAAAGCAGGCACAGCACCTCATCAGTCAATGCGGTCGTCACGTTGGGCTGGTTGCCATGACCAATAATCTCAATCCCGAGATAATGGTTCAGGCGATTAGTGCAGGTGCACAGGATGTCGTGCCTTCAACCAATCTAGATCATCTCATTCAGGTCATTAAACGAGAAGCCTTTAGCCTGTCGATGTGGCGCAAAGCAAAACGAATGGAATTCGAGTTAATGGAGAGTGAAAAGCGCTGTCAATCATTGCTCGCCAGTTCGAAGGATGCGGTCGCCTTTATTCACGAAGGTATGCACATTTACGCGAATGAAGTGTATATGGGATTATTTGGCAACACTGATTTTGACGACCTTGAGGGTATACCCATTATCGATATGGTTCATGTCAGCCAGCAGGACGAAATCAAGACATTTTTACGTGCATTGAGTCAACAAAAAAACAATACCAATCAGCTTGACCTCAAACTTATACACGATAGTGGCAAGACCATCGAAGCCACTTTAGAGTTTTCCCGAGCCCGTTTTGATGGTGAGCCCTGTACTCAAGTTTTGATTCGTTCTTCCTCCGACACATCTGAACTGGAAGAACAGATTAACTACCTTCATCATCACGATCTGGTATCCGGTTTATATAATCACCAATACTATATGAATGAGTTAAAAAGTTCGATTTCGAAGGCTGTTAACGGCATACACCGCTGCGCCATCCTGTATATCTCGATTGATAATTTTCAAACAATACGTGATACCGTTGGACTTTCGGGCTGCGATATTTTAATCACTGACATCGCCAAAATATTGCAAGAGAATACAATCACTGAACAGATCGTGGCTCGGTTTGGAGCTCATTCCTATGCCATTTTGACCGTCATTTCTGATAAGAAACCAATCGAAGATTTATCATCCAAAATCCCTGTTTTGGTTGAACAGCATATTTCTGAAATTGGCAATAAGTCTATCAGCGCTACCTGTAGTACTTCAGTTTGCTACATCGACGAAATTTCACCTGACAATGCGAATGAAATGATGGGACGAGCAGAAAAAACCTGTGATGAAGCCCAAAAAGAAGGCGGCAATCAGTCTCGTATTTACGTGCCTAAAGTGGCTGATATGAGTCAGGAGGAAGAAGATGGTTCGATTGGCCAATCACTCAAGGACGCTATTTCTGACAACCGCATTGAGGGACTTTTCCAACCCTTGGTGAGTATTAAAGCAGAAACGGGTGAGCGCTATATATCCAGTCTGAACTTGCTCAATACTGACGGCAAGCCAATGTCTCGCGAAGACTATCAGGCTGCGGCCGAACGCACTGGCATCGCTAAAACACTCGATCGCTGGACAATATTGCATGTCATTAAAAAAATTGCTGAAGCCAACAAAAAGTCACGCAAACTTGAATTCTTTATTCCACTCAGTATTGGATCGATTTTAGACCCTGTCTTAGCTCAATGGATTTCTGACAACCTCACCAAAGCGAATGTGTCAGGCGAGCAACTCGTGTTTCTAGTAAACGAGGCTCATGCTGTTAATCAACTTAAAGCGGCAAAAGCACTTTTTAAGGGGATAAAAAAAATCCATTGCCAGTTCGGGCTGGATGAGTTTGGAACTGGACTCAACCCCTTTCAATTACTCAAGCATATCAATGCCGACTATATTCTGATTAATCGTGCCTATATGGAAAACTTGATTCAGAACACTGACAATCAGGATAGCATTCGTGAACTCTGCACACAGGCAGCAGAGGTTAATGTGAGAACTATTACACCCGGTGTCAACGATGCGGGTTCACTCAGTGTACTATGGGGACTAGGAATTGATTTCGTTCACGGTAATTTTCTTCAGGCCCCGTCCAAAACCCTCAATTACGACTTCTCTTCTATGTAGATAACTTCACTGACAGCCAATGTGCAATGCTCATTGGCTGTCAGTCTACTTTTATCAGTTACCGTTAATCAGTCACTTCAACATCAGTTACATTTTGATACCCGCGTGGTAATTTATGTCCTCGTTTGCCACGATCAATTCGATACTCTTCAAGCTCTTTCACCGACATTGTTTTATATTTCTTACCCGAGTGAATAATCAGCGTTTGTTTACCCGACAAGCAGGTGACATAACTCACGCTTTCTTCGCCTGACTTAAGGCGTTTTGGAGGAACACCCAAAATTTTATTACCTTTGCCTTTCGATAGCTGCGGGATTTCTTTTGCATCGACCAGACCAATATAACCGTCGCTGGTAATCGACACCACGACATCAGTGTCAAGGTTTTGAACTGGGTTAGCGCGAATCAATTTAGCATCACTAGAAATACTAATTAATGCTTTACCATTTTTATTACGCGTCAACATATCTTCAAAAAAGCACAAAAAACCATAACCATGTGAAGTCGTCATCAGAAACAGTTGATCATTACGAGCCATTAAACAGTCGACGAACTCTGCACCTGCGGCTGGCTTAAATCGACCGGTTAAAGGCTCGCCCTGCCCTCTGGCAGATGGCAGGCTGTGGGCTGGCAAGGCATAGCTTCGTCCATGCGAATCGATAAACACAGCACTTTGATTGCTCTTTCCCTGGGCCATCCCCTGGAAGGTATCACCCGACTTATAATTCAAGCCTAAGACGTCAATATCATGCCCCTTGGCGGCTCGGACCCAGCCGGCAGCTGACAGCACGACAGTCAAGGCTTCGGATGGTATCAGAGCATTTTCATCCATCGCCTTCGCTATTTGTCGACTCACAATGGGTGACCGTCTATCATCACCATAGGCTTCCGCATCTTCCATGATTTCGTTTTTGATCAATGTTTTTAGACGCCGCTCTGAACCCAGTAATTTCTCAAGCGATTGCTTTTCCTTTTGAAGCGCATCTTGCTCCGCACGGATTTTCATCTCTTCTAGCTTGGCCAAGTGGCGCAGCTTTGTTTCGAGAATGGCTTCAGCTTGAATCTCTGAAATACTGAAAGTCTTAATGAGAGCAGCCTTGGGATGTTCTTCATAACGCACGATTCGAATGACTTCATCCAAATTTAAGAATGCGATCAGTAATCCGTCCAAAATATGTAGGCGCTTGTCGACCTTATCTAGTCGCCATTCGAGGCGTCTGCGCACAGTGCTGACTCGAAAAGCAATCCACTCTTGTAAAATTTGTCTCAGGTTCTTAACTTGTGGCCGGCCATTGGTGCCGATCACATTCATATTAACGCGATAGGTTTTTTCGAGGTCAGTGGTGGCAAACAAGTGGCCCATTAAGGCCTCAACATCAACCCGATTTGATCGCGGCACGATGACTAATCGAGTGGGGTTTTCATGGTCAGACTCATCGCGTAAGTCATCCACCATCGGTAGTTTTTTAGCCAACATTTGCTGTGCTATTTGCTCTAGAATTTTGGCGCCAGACACTTGATGTGGCAGCGCTGTGAGAATGATGTCACCATCTTCACGTTCATAAAGAGATCGAATACGGATAGAGCCGTGACCGGTTTCATACATCGAACGCAGGTCTCCTTGCGGTGTAATAATTTCGGCGTCAGTTGGATAGTCTGGCCCTTTTATAATTTCGAGCAGCTCGTCTAGCGAGGTGCGTGAATTGTCTAATAATGCAATACAGGCGCTCGCTACTTCACGTAGGTTATGTGGTGGTAAATCAGTAGCCATACCCACCGCGATGCCTGTCGTGCCATTGAGTAAAATATGCGGAAGCCGTGCTGGTAACAACGATGGCTCTTGCATAGTGCCATCAAAATTTGGTACCCAGTCAACCGTACCAAGGCCCAGTTCTTGTAACAATAATTTTGCAATACCTGATAGGCGTGATTCGGTATAGCGCATGGCGGCGAATGATTTTGGATCGTCGGGGGAACCAAAATTACCCTGACCATCGATCAATGGATATCGATAAGAAAAATCCTGCGCCATCAAAACCATAGCTTCGTAACAGGCGGTATCACCATGCGGGTGGAACTTACCTAAAACGTCACCCACGGTTCGCGCCGACTTTTTGTGCTTTGAGCTGACAGACAACCCAAGCTCAGACATGGCATAAATTATTCGCCTTTGGACGGGTTTTAAGCCATCACCAATATGCGGCAATGCTCGATCAAGAATGACGTACATCGAGTAGTCGAGGTATGCCTTTTCTGTAAAAATGCCTAGCGGCTCTTTCTCTACGCCTTCATAATTTAGTTCTAAGTTTTCAGACATTTCTATACCTCCGCCAAATCGCCTTTTGCCTGTAACCAGTCTTTACGATCGGCGGCACGCTTTTTGGACAACATCATATTCATTATTTCAAAGGTATTATCACCCGGCTCCATCGTTAACTGCGCTAAACGACGCGTATCAGGTGCGATGGTACTTTCACGTAGCTGCATTGGATTCATTTCTCCCAGACCTTTAAACCGGGTTACAGTGATTTTACCTTTTCTTTTTTCAGCCACTAATCGATCAATAATACCCTCGCGCTCGGCCTCGTCTAACGCGTAATACTTGTCCTTGGCGATATCAATTCGATACAACGGTGGCTTAGCGACATAGATATGCCCGCGTTCAACCAGTGGCTGGAAATGCCGTAAAAATAACGCACATAGTAGCGTTGCAATATGCAATCCGTCTGAGTCAGCATCGGCCAGAATGCATATCTTGCCGTAGCGTAAATTAGAAATATCATCTGACGCCGGATCGACACCGATGGCGACGGAGATATCATGAACTTCCTGAGACGCAAGTACCTGATCGGAAGAAACTTCCCAGGTATTTAGAATTTTGCCACGCAAGGGCATAATCGCCTGAAAGACACGATCTCTGGCTTGTTTGGCCGAGCCACCCGCCGAATCACCTTCGACCAAAAATAGTTCTGTGCGGTTCAAATCTTGACTACTACAGTCAGCTAGCTTGCCGGGTAATGCTGGACCAGAAGTGACTCTTTTACGGACAATTTTCTTGGCGCTTTTAAGTCTTACCTGTGCACTCGAAATCGCCATTTGCGCCAGTAAATCACCCATATCAGCATGCTGGTTTAACCATAAGCTGAAAGAATCTTTCGCAATACCCGATACAAAAGCAGCGGTTTCGCGAGACGACAATCTCTCCTTGGTTTGACCAGAAAACTGTGGATCGGACATTTTTACTGACAGAATGAAACTTACTTTGTCCCAAACATCATCGGGCGCAATTTTAATGCCGCGGGGTAACAGGCTACGAAATTCACAAAACTCACGAATCGCATCGGTAATGCCTGTACGCAATCCATTCACATGCGTGCCGCCCTGCGCAGTGGGGACTAAGTTCACATAGCTTTCCGTAATTGCCTCGCCACCTTCGGGCAACCAGACTATTGCCCAGTCGGCCGCTTCGTGCTCGCCCTTGACGGATGTGACAAAGGGCGTTGCGGGTAATAACTCGAACCCAGCTAATGCATCTAGAAGGTAATCTGAAAGGCCGTCTTCGTAATACCATTCATGTGATTCCTTGGTTTTTTCTTCGTAGAATTTAACGAGTAAGCCTGGGCATAATACGGCCTTGGCTCTTAAAATATGTTTCAGTTTTGATACGGAGAAAATTGCGCTATCGAAATATTCATGCGCTGGCCAAAAATGAATGGTGGTACCGGTATTCTTTTTGCCCACGGTGCCTATTTCTTTCAAATCGATCGTTTTGTCGCCATTTTCAAATCCAATCGAAAATTCTTTTCCGTCACGGCGAACACGAACATCAAGTTTTTTTGATAAAGCATTGACGACTGATATGCCAACACCATGCAGGCCGCCGGAGAACTGATAATTCTTGTTGGAAAATTTACCACCAGAATGCAGTTTTGTGAGGATAACTTCGACACCCGGAATGCCCTCCTGAGGATGGATATCAACCGGCATGCCACGGCCATCGTCAATCACGCTTAAAGACTGATCTGCGTGCAGAATGACGCCTATCTGAGTCGCATGGCCTGCAATCGCTTCGTCAACACTATTATCGATGACTTCTTGCGCGAGGTGATTCGGTCGAGTGGTATCGGTGTACATGCCCGGACGCTTTTTGACGGGATCGAGTCCTGTCAGAACTTCAATCGAAGCGGCATCATATTGATTAGTCAAAAGTAGTTTTACCCGTGGTTCGTCATGTTAGTTGGTCGCATTTATTGGTAATCGCTGCGCTAAATTATTGCGTTATCGTACTTGAAATTGTGAGTATGTTACCTGATATACTAAGTCACTTTTTTCGGAAACAGTATTATGAGCGAGTCACCTTATATTCACAATGTAAACGCCCAAAATTTCCAGTCAGTGGTGCTTGAAAACTCTCTCAAGGTGCCTGTATTGGTCGACTTTTGGGCCGAATGGTGCCAACCTTGCAAGACTTTGATGCCAGTACTAGCCAAGTTGGCTGAAGAATACGGCGGCAAATTTATACTCGCCAAAGTCAATACCGAAGAAGAACAGGAATTAGCGGGACATTTTGGCATTAAGAGTTTGCCAACCATGAAGCTTTTCGTTGACGGGCAAATAGTTGGTGAAAAAATGGGCGCCTTGCCCGAATCAGAAATACGCGCGTTTTTAGATCAATACATTACCAGCGAATCAGACAACTTGATGGACTCTGCGAATGCCGCATTCGAGCTAGGTAATATGGAAGAAGGTTTAGCGTTGATGAATCAGGCACTCGCACAAGACCCGACGAATGCTGATCTCAAAATTAATATGGCCACAGTGATTATGTCCCAGGGTGACAAGGATAGCGCTCTGGCGTTACTGAATTCACTTAGCGATGATGATAAGAAAAAAGATGAGGCCGTCAAGTTATTGGCAGCAATCAACTTATCGAGCCAGTTAGAAGGCATTCCATCGTTGAAAGAAATCGAAAAAGATTTATCCAAAGATCCGAAAAATCTGATCGCCTTGCTGAATAAAAGTACCCATTTATCGGCTCAGGGTGAACATGAAATAGCGATGGAATGCCTACTGAAAATTTTCAAAATCGATCAGCAATTTCAGGACGGCGCAGCACGCAAGGGTTTGTTTGCTCTGTTCGACATGCTGGGTGGTGAACATCCTGCAGTACAGAAATATCGTCGTAAACTTTTCACGCTGCTTCATTAAAATAAGTCGATATTAGAATTCTTCATAACTTTGTTATCTAGAATGATTTTTTTATATTTCAGTTATGAATAGTGTATCTGGAAATATAATTTATTTACCTAATATCCCTCGGATATAGTATCTGCTTGTTTTTTTACATATGGGATAAAAATCAATGAAGCTGGAATCACTAGCACTACATCACGGGTACGATTCAGAGCCGACAACAAAGTCTGCGGCTGTCCCTATTTATCAGACTAGTTCATATACCTTCGATAATACACAGCATGGTGCTGACCTGTTTGACCTCAAGGTACCAGGCAATATTTATACTCGAATCATGAACCCAACCACCGATGTTCTGGAACAGCGCCTGGCAGCGATGGAAGGTGGCATTGCTAGTCTGGCAGTTGCATCTGGCATGTCTGCTATCACCTATGCTATCCAGTGTATTTGTGAAGTGGGTGATAATATTGTCAGCACCAGCCAACTCTACGGTGGCACCTATAATTTATTCGCTCATTCCTTACCCAAACAAGGAATAGAGGTTCGTCTGCTGTCGCACGATGATTTTGACGGTTTTGAGAAGGCGATCGATAGTAAGACGAAAGCAATCTTTTGCGAGTCTATCGGTAATCCAGCTGGCAATATTGTCGACATTGAAAAGTTGGCTGAAATTGCGCATCGACATGGCGTTCCCGTCATTGTCGATAACACAGTGGCGACACCTTACCTGTGTCAGGCATTCACAAAAGGAGCAGACATTATTATTCACTCCCTGACTAAATACATTGGCGGTCATGGTACTTCAATTGGTGGTGTGATTATCGATTCGGGTAAGTTTGACTGGGTCGCCAATAAAGAACGTTTCCCAGTATTGAACGAACCGGACCCTTCTTATCACGGTGTTGTCTATACCGAAGCACTTGGGCCTGCAGCTTATATTGGTCGATGCAGAGTGGTACCTTTACGCAATACTGGCGCTGCCATCTCTCCCATGAATTCGTTTCAAATATTGCAGGGACTAGAAACGTTGGGTTTACGCATGGAGCGACATTGTGACAATGCGGAAAAACTGGCTCAGTATTTGAATTCTCATGACAAAGTCGCCTGGGTTAATTACGCGACGCTGGCCGATAGCCCTTATAAGGCCATGTCAGAAAAAATTACAGGTGGTAAAGCCTCTGGCATTCTTAGTTTTGGTATCAAGTCTGATGCTAATGATGGTGCTGAGGCAGGTGCTCAATTTATCGATGCATTACAAATGATCCTGCGTCTGGTCAACATTGGTGATGCCAAGTCACTGGCCTGTCACCCTGCGTCAACCACACACAGACAGTTAGATGAAACAGAGCTGGCCGCAGCAGGTGTGAGCGCTGATTTGGTGCGTATATCGGTTGGTATCGAGCACATCGATGACATCATTGCGGATGTTAGTCAAGCGTTAGACTGTGTGACCGTTTAAAAAAGGGCACGTCTAAAAATCTAGCTAGTGAGCGGTAAACTTTATCGCTAGCTAGATTACTCTTGGCATTGATTGATCTTTAGTCAAAATTATTCACTTCTGAGTTGAATCCGATAGTTCACTCTTAGTTGCAAAACCAAAGTTATTTTTACCCGATTTTTTCACTTCATACATAGCCTTATCAGCCGCTTGCATTAACTGCTCTGAAGTGGCGCCATGATCTGGATATAAAGCGATACCAATACTAGCGCTTACCGACACTTCGTTTTGATTGATCGAAACTGGTTGAGAGACATTCCTGATAATATTAGCAGCAATTTTTTTTACGGCCAGTATCTCTGATAAGTCTGACATAATGATGATAAATTCATCGCCGCCAATTCTTGCGGTTGTATCAGTTTCGCGCATTTCCTCTTGAATGCGCTTTGCTATGGCAGTTAATACCTGATCGCCACTCTCATGGCCCAGCGTATCATTTACTTTTTTGAATCCATCAAGATCTAGAAACATGACCGCAGTCATTCGAGCATTTCTTCGGGCAGCAGCTAACGAACACTCGAGGCGATCTTTACACAACCGAAGGCTGGGCAATCCGGTCAAGGCATCATGGTTTGCCATAAAATCAAGCTCGGCCTCAACTTTTTTACGTTCTTCGATTTGTTCCTCAAGTTGTTTGACAGTATTACTTAATTCTTGGGTACGCTCGAGCACCTGCTGCTCTAGCGTGTCTCTGGATTGGAGTAATGCCTGTTCGGTATTTTTTTTCTCGGTAATATCCTGTACAACACCGACCGTTTGCTTAACAATATTGCCACTCTTCAAGGATGCTTTGCCCATCTCTTTTACCCAACGCACCTGACCATCGTCGTGTATTATTCGATATTCTACTTGCCAAGTATCTTTGTTAATGAAGAAACTGTCGTAAGCTTTTTTGACGTATTCACGATCATCCTCATATACGCGAGCAAGATCCCAGTCTCTTGTTGCCAAGCTTAAAATTAAATCAGCCTCATCGACACCGAGTATGCGAGCCATACCAGGACTCACGAATAAATATTGTTCTTCTAACTCATCATAAACAAAATGGCCGATATCAGTGATTGCCTCCGCCTGATTAGCCAGCGCATCCTTGTACAATAACGCCTGCTCAATTTTTTTTTGATCCGTTATATCCCTGACCAGCCCGATATATTGCTCAACACCCGTGCCACTTCGTTTAAATGCGCTACCTATTTCAAGAATCCAGCGCATCTCCCCATTTGGTTTAAGCAATCGATACTCTACTTTCCACTGACCCTGCTCATGTAGGTCCTGCTCATAAGCTTTTCTGACTAGAGCTTGGTCTTCTCCATAAACCAAACCAATATGATCATTCTTGGTGACTATTTTTTCGTAGTAGGTATCAATATCTAATCCAACAATTCGAGCCAGTCCCGGGCTGACAAAAAGACTCCTGTTCATTTTTTCGTCAAACAGGAAATAACCAATATCGGATATCATCTCTACCTCTGACACAATGGTCGCCTTAAACCTAAGTTCCTGTTCGCGATCTACTTGTTCAGTAATGTCCTGAATCACGCCCAGTGTCTCGATGACCTTCCCGTCTTCGACCTGTCGCGCCTTATTCCGCTCCCTAATCCAGCCTATTTGGCCATTACACCGAGTAAATCTATATTCGATGGTCAACTCTCCAGCCGTATTTAAATAGTGGTGATATTCCGCTTTTACTCGTTCACGATCATCGGGGTGGATGTCGGATAGATAATCCTCAACGCTTTGAACCTTTGCCATACAGGCTTCTACAGTCGAGTCAATGATGCGCGCATAGCCCTCACTGACATAGGTATATTTCTCGCTCAGTTCATCATAAATAAAGTGACCAATATCGGTTATCGACTCTGCTTGCTGAGCTAACTCGTCCCGATACCCGAGATCACGTTCTCGTTTTACCTGTTCGGTAATATCCTGCAAAATACCAAAATAGGAATTTTCTGCTTGACCTTGGTCTTTGGCAACAATGCTAGTTGCACGAAGGTGCTTAATCGTTATGTCTTTGAACTGGATCCGGAATCTGATATCCAGCTTCCCAGTATCAG
>JBLILW010000002.1:0-34359 GCA_047638435.1 Urechidicola sp. | reverse complement strand
AATCAAATCAAATCAAAGATAGGCGGTTAAAATGACATATAAAAGAATGGTAGTAGAGATGGGAATGGGAACTGATTTGCAGGGCGGTAACTATACCAAAGCAGCGGTACGCGCCTTGCGCGATGCTTTGTGGCACAACTCTCTTACTGTCGCACCAGCATTTGGCGTGCCTAAAGAAGCGATGAAAATCGAGGTATCTATAGGGGTCGCTAAACCTGAGTTAGTAAATAGGGATGAAGTTAAAGCGGTTCTTCCTTATGGTCAGGCGACTGTTGATGTGGTCGAAGGGGGGTTGGATATCATTAGTGACTGCGGCACTAAAGTTACTGTTGTCGCCAATGCGGCGGCAGTGGTTTATCTTGATATTGATGAGATTTTTGAAACAGCTCAGGCAGAGCATTAAGCCATGACAATGCAAAGAATTATTTTAGAAATGGGTACTGGCAATGACTTATATGGTGAAGACTATACCAAAGCGGCTGTTCGTGCCGTGCAAGATGCGCTGCACCATAGTTCAATAACGTTGTTTCGAACACTTGGCATTGACCGAGATTCGATGCAAGTTGAGGTCACCATTGGCGTACAAAAACCCGATGAAATCGATAAGACAGTCATACGCAAACAAATCCCTTTCGGTACCGTTACTGTTAACGCGGTCAAGGGCGGACTCAATATCGTTGATACCGAGAACGATACAGTCACCGTTATTGCATCATCAGCTATCGCCGCGCGGCTTGATATACCCGCGGGGAAGTATGTGGCTGGCGAATCGACTACTTAGTAGCTTAGCAAGTAATCTGACAGTAAGGCGTTTAAGGATTCAGTGGACGTAGATTGCTCGCGTAATCTGTGGGTTTATTCGCCTTCAATTGAGCACTTATAGACTCACAACAGCGTAAAATATCCGCACCATGCCAAGTTCCTTCCTGCAAGGTTCCGTCATGACCGCCATATAAGCTCTGATTGAGTTGATTTATTTGAACCTGAAATTCATCACCAAAGTAAAACCCTAGATGATTTAAGTTATCGAATGACTGTTTTGTGTCGAGGCTATTCGCCCACACAAGCAAGTTGTCTCGAGTATCTCGCGCATGATTGCTGACGCAGCTTTTTGACAATAGGGTCATTGCCTTACGCTGCCCTAGGGTTTTTAAATGGGCGACATCTAATTGACCAGCTTTTAACTTATCGTCTCCAGATTTTTGATACTTACGATACCACCAGATAAAAATAGTACCGACCCAACCGACCGCTAAAATGAAACTCAACCAGACCCAGAAGTTCCTGCTGTCTTCAGTCTGTGAAGCCAACGGTGCTAATGTCTCATTAGATTTTGGTGATGCCGCTTGCTGACCCTGCGTTGAGTCATTACTCGAGTTTGTATCTGCTCCGGCTTTTACTTCGATTGTTCGCGAAGGAATTTTCGCCTGTTCCTGCTTGCCCGTATTCACGTTCCACCAGTCTATCGTGACTTCGGGTAGGGTATAAATACCCGCTTCAGTTGGGATCATGGCAATTTTTTGCTGGCGTGTTCCGACGATTCCAGCATCCGTTTTTTGGTCTTGTAATAGTGGCTTATCGGGATAAAGTTTTATCCCGTCCACCTGCGTTTTTGCTAGCTGTAGATTTGGTTCTGGCAACTGGGCAGCAGTCAAACCTGCTGCTACGAGGGTTATAGTCCGAGTCACTGGCTCACCCGCTACCAACTTTGTTATATCACCCTGCCAAACCTCAGTCAGGGATAACTTGGTGGCAGGTAACCACTGTTTAGCATTTGATTCGCTTGCGATTGTTAACACTTCAATCGAGGCGCCTTGTGAGCCAATTCGTCGTATATTACCACCATCTGGGAGGGTGCCAAACAATGAAAATGAGCGTGTCGCTGTTTGCACCTCGGCGATTGCCGGCTCAATTTCGAGCCGGCCACTTTGCTGTGGGAATATTGCCATTTGCTTTTCGAGCACGATATAATCCTTATCACCCAGCCGAGTTTGATACTGCCTTACCTCGCCAAGTGACTCGATCACGACATCCATGTTTTTGATGCTAAGGTCACTCATCTGGTATCCCGATATATTGCGATCAACCATCAAACGGAGTGTCACCAACACTTGGCCTTGCACATACACCGTCGATTTATCGACCTCAAGATCAAAAATCAATTCGTCTTGACCACCAGTTCCGGCCTGATTGGCTGGTTTAACGGTAATTTGAAATGGTCTGGTTTTGTCACTGCCAAATGAGATAGCCGGAATGACAAAGTCACCTTCTTGCTTAGGCATCACCTGCAAAACCCATTTTATATTGCGCTGATAATTACCATTGATGATAGAAATGTTATTACTCTGACTTTGATTAAGCACTACAAAATATTGCTCTAATCCTGAAAAGTCAGGGGCTTGATCAGGGCTGCTATCTGCCTCAAACACGAGCTGAAACGATTCATTCAGACGCACCAGATTACGATCTATCGTGACATTAACCGCAGCAAAGGCTTGGTTACTCAAAAAACTACATAGCAGACCTATTAATATCAACAAACTCATTGATCTAGTTATTCGCATGTTATTGGTTTTTTTCTTGATATGTTTATTAATAAGTATGCCTACCACGGATTTAGCTCGCTCGCAGACTCACCGCGTTTATTGTACTGGTATAAAAACTTGCGTCTTAATAATCCACCAGGATCATCGGGTATTTTTCGCAGCCATTGATCAGCAGCCTGTTCAGACAATTGTTGCTCCAGGCTTGCTTTCTCTGCCTGAATTGCCTCGGGTTGTTTTGATTCACCCTGTTTCTCACTGGCTCCTTCATTGGCATCGTTATTAGTTTGGGCTTGTTCGGTCTGCTGCTCCTCAGAATCAGCATCATCCGGCTGCTCTCCCTGCCCCTGTTTTTTCTCAGACTGGTCGGAAGGTTGCTGACCACCCGATTCATTCGATTGCTCGCCTTGCTCTGGCTCTGAGGATTGCTGATCTTCCTCGGACTGCTCACCGTCTTCACCGTCTGATTTATCTTTTTCAGATTGCTGATCTTGTTGCTGTTTCAATGCCTCTTTAACCAGTTGACGATTATAATTCGCATCACTGTGCTGAGGGTTTCTCTGCAAGATTTGATCATAAGTCTCGAGCGCTTCTTCCAGTTTCCCAAGCTTCGCCAATGCATTGCCTCGGTTATAGTTCGCATCTTCTGAATCCATACCCTGCCATTGCTGCAGAGCATTTTCATAGTCGCCTGAGCGATAAAATGATGCCCCCCTCCAGTCCGTATTATCAAATAATTCTGACGCTTTTTCAGATTGGCCTTGATCAAGCTGGTCGCGCGCTCTTTGGTCGTTGTTCTCCCATAGTTCATTCCAGTCAAGCGCCAATGCATCTGGCGAAGCCATCAACAGAATGGATGACAAAAGTACCGGCAAGTGGAATAAGGACAAAAACAAAATACCACGACGAAAAGCCAGTGCAGCCAGGGGTAGTAAAAATAACACTAGCCAGGGTCCTTGCTCCTGCCAAACATCTGCACTTCGATCACTGGCAATAACCGCTTGCTCAAACGGATTTCGTTCGATTCCCTTGAGTAGATTAGTGACATCATTGTCGTTAGCGCTAATCATTTCAAAAACTCCACCGCCTTTGGCAGCCAAAGTCTGTAGTGGATCAATCGCCAAACTTGCGATTACAATTGAACCCTGGGAATCTTTCAAAAAACCGCCCGTAGGCAAGGGTATTGGACCACCTGTTTCAGTGCCGATACCCAATACAGACAAACGAAAACCGGAGTTTTCTGTCAGTAGAGCCTCAGACACTTGCGATTCGCTTGGTCTCAAGCCATCGGTCACTAACAGGATATCACCCCGCAGAAGATCTGTATTTTCAAAAAGTTGGTAGGCTTGCATTAGTGCTTGATCGGCTCGAGAACCCTGGGTAGGCATAATATCGGTGGTTAGCCCTGATAATAATGCATTGATGGTTTTGCTATCATCGGTGAGTGGCACGACAGTAAAAGCATCCGCCGCATAAACCACCAGCGCAGTCTGCCCCTCTTCACGTTGGGTCAGGATATCTGCTATTTTATGTCGAGCTCGAGTTAGACGACTGGGTTTGATATCGGCTGCGTCCATCGAGCGCGACAGATCGAGTAGGATGACTAACGCCGATTGTTGTTTGAATATCGGTTGCTCTAATTTGTTCCACACTGGCCCAGCCAAAGCGACAATAGAGACTAGCCCGATTACCGATATCAAATAGAGGTGGGTATTGCTGCGAACACTATTCGTGCCGCTGAGCAAATGGGATAAGAGGACAGGATCGACCACCGCTTGCCAACTTCGACTATTTCGCTTTACGTTAAGCAAGCGCCACACCAGAAAGGCGAGCGGCAATAATGCCAATAACCAAGCGGGTCGTAAAAGGTGAATATTTTCGATCATGCGCGCCGCACGCAAATGGCAAAGCCCAGGCACAATGCCAGTCCGAGCGGCCAATAAAACAAGGCACTATTGGGGCGAAATTTCTCTTCATCTTGCTTAACCGGTTCTAGTTCGTCTAACAAATCATAAATTTCGACCATTTCTTCTGTATCATGCGCCCTGAAATATCGCCCACCAGTAACATCGGCTATGCCGCGTAAAGTTTTCTCGTCGAGCTGATTGGATGGGTTTACTATCTGCGCGCCGAACCAAGTATTGCGCGTCATTTCATCGGCCCCAATACCGATGGTATATATTTTCAAACCTCTCTCTGCAGCTAGCTGGGCGGCTTTCATTGGCGACACTTCTCCCGCCGTATTAGCGCCATCGGTAATCAAAATTAATACCTTCGACTCTTGCTTGCTATTGGAAAAACTCTTGAGCGCTAAGCCAATAGCATCGCCAATCGCGGTATCTGTTCCGGCCAGTCCAATCGCCGACTCTCGCAATAGTCGATTGACAGTTTTGGTATCAAAGGTCATCGGTGTTTGTAGATAGGCCTGGGTGCCAAACAATATCAACCCTAGTCTGTCGCCTTTTCGACTATCGATGAATTCTTCCATGACAAGTTTGGTCGCCGTGAGCCGATCGACAGCCCCATCATAAATTTTAAAATCTTCAATGCTCATACTATTAGATAAATCGACCGCCATCATCAAATCACGGCCACTGATGTTGATGCTAATCGGTTCGCCTAGCCATTGTGGGCGGCTAGCAGCTAGAACCATCAGGCACCAACCCAGCAAGCTGAGATATCTTAGCCAATGCGTTTTTTTTTGCTGATGACCCGCTTGTTGGGTCAATTTGAAATCATCCAAAAATGGTACCTGCAATGCAGCATCTTGCGCTATAGGCTTCGCTTGCATGGCAAAGTAGACGACTAGTGGTAGCGGTAATAATAGAAGAACCCAGGGCCAATCAAGGTGCAGCATGGTTTCCTCCCGAATCTTTGTGTAACGACTTTATCCAGTTTTCACAACTCTGTAGCAAACTATCAATCTCGCTTACAATTTGGTCTTCAGTAATTGGCTGATATCGACCGTGCTTTAACAGCTCGCCTTGCGCCTGCGTGAAGCAGTCTCTATTAGACATTTGGTTCAATTGTTTTAGCCAGTCGTCGCCGACCAATCCTGCATGACCGATACGCCCACTTTGGCTCATGACTGTGCGTCGTAACAAGGTTGTGATCGCTTGCAATGTTTGCTTACTGTCTGCTTGATGTTGATGCTTTTGTCGAATCAAATAAAGCGCCTTTAGCGACAATGACCCGACTGGTTTATAGAGCAACCATCGCCACAACTTTGGCATTAATAATAGCAACACAATAAGCACAACGGCCAGCACCCACCAACCCGGCGCAGGCGGCCACCATAAGATGCCATCTGGCAAGTGAATATCTTTTAAGGGGAGATCATTCATTTAGGAGACTGTCGCTTTGGCCGAAGCCCGAGACCACGCTTCAAAACATCGAGCAAATTTGATGTGGTTGAGACGTCGATCAGTAGTAAATGTAATTGCTTGCAAAGCTGCTCTAGCATTTGATGATGGGAAGTAAAGCGCTGCTGGTATTGCTCCCTGCTGGCGGTGTTAGCGCTATCAACAGCCAGTCTCGATTCACCGTCTGTCAATTGATAATAGCCCGAGGGTGGCAATGCTTGTTCCAGTGGATCGTGGGTGAATAGCATGACGACGTCATTATGTCTGGCAAGGTGTGCTAGATGGGTTCGGCAGCTATCAGTTAAAAAACGAAAATCACTGATCAATACAATAAGACTACCTGGCTTCGCTACCTGACGTAATCGATTCAACGCCTGAATACCGGCATCATGATTGATTTGATTTGTTGCTGTTGTTTTCCTTTGCTGACCCCAGGCCGGGTGAGAAGCCAGCTTTTTAATAAAATGTAAGACTGAGCCATTACCCTGTTTTGGACGAAACTCGTCGTGATGTTGGTCTGAAAACACCAGCCCACCGAGTCGGTCGCCATGCTGCACGCTGCTCCAGGCCAGCAATGCGGCAAGCTTGGCAGCTAAGACTGATTTGAAACATTGGCGCGTTCCAAAAAACATGGTGGGACTAAGGTCGACCCAAAGTAAAACGGGTCGCTCGCGTTCCTCATGATAGACCTTAGTATGGGTAACCCCACTTCTTGCAGTCACTCGCCAGTCGATCGCTCTAATATCGTCGCCCGGCTGGTAAGGCCTGGATTCGTGAAATTCCATGCCACGTCCACGAAATGAAGACAGGTATCCACCAGACATCTTTGCTTTAACTGAGTTTAAATCGAGGGGAATATTTTTGGCGTCGCGGCTCAGACCGATTAGGGTCGATTGCTTGATTCGTACAACATCATCACCAGCTTCTGATACTTGCGTCATTATTTTTTCATCACAGACTATGAAATCCTATGCGGCACTATGGAACCGCAACACGACCTATTAATTCGGCAATAAAGCGATCTGGTGTTATACCTTCTGCCTCGGCTTCAAAACTGAGAATGATGCGGTGGCGCAATACATCGGGAGCAATGGTTTGAATATCTTCCGGCGATACAAAGTCACGACCATTGAGCCAGGCGTAGGCTCGGGCGCACCTATCAAGCGCCATTGTCGCACGCGGGCTAGCGCCATACTCAATCCATCCGGCTAAATCATCCCCATATCTTTCGGCGCTACGGGTCGCTAGCACTAGCTCTATTAAATAACTTTCGAGACTTTCATCCAGATAAATATTGAGCACTTCTTGGCGGGCTTCGAGCAACTCTTTCTGGCTTATTGATAACGGCTTTGATCCAGACTTCACTGACTGACCAAGCTCGCGATTGGTTTTCGCTTCGTCACGGGTTAATTTCAGAATCTGCTTCTCTTCATCTGCATTTGGAAAATCAACAGTGACATGCATTAAAAAACGATCCAGCTGTGCCTCGGGGAGTGGGTAGGTTCCTTCCTGCTCGATTGGGTTTTGAGTCGCCATCACCAGAAATACTTCGGGCAACAAATAGGTTTCAGAGCCAACGGTTATTTGCCGCTCTGCCATCGCTTCGAGCAGTGCAGACTGTACTTTAGCTGGAGCGCGATTAATTTCATCAGCCAGAACCAGATTATGGAATAGTGGCCCTTTTTGAAATTTAAAGCTGCCGTCCTGGGGGCGATATATTTCTGTACCCGTCAAGTCGGCGGGTAGTAAATCAGGGGTAAACTGAATGCGATGAAAGTCACCTTCGATGCAATCGCCAAGAACTTTAATGGCGCGTGTCTTGGCTAAGCCCGGCGCTCCTTCGACCAATAAATGACCATCCGCTAGAATGGCAATCAAAAGCCTATCAATCAGCTCAGTTTGACCGATTATCTTTTCGCTAATCGATTGTTTTAATTTCAATATTGCCTGCTGTGACAAAATAGCCTCTCTTAATCTTTAAAACGTTTTTAGGGTTCGATGCTTAAATCTGGGACAACTCTAAAGCTATAGAGCTGGTAAATGACCCGTCTTTACCCAGATCACGGTCTCATCTTCAACGAAGGGGAAATGCTCGCTTTTATGTGGACTTCGTATCCAGCTACCTTGCGGATAACTATCATATTCGTCGATAAATGTACCCGAGAGAACGTAGATTTCCTCTCCGCCAAAGTGCATATGGGGCTGGAATTTTGTATTGGAAGGCCAACGCACTAAAGCGACACTTTCATTTCCAAATTCGTGCAGGGGCATGACCTGTAGTTTGCCCTGACCAGGCAGCCACTGTGCTGCTTTTGTATCGATTCGGACTTCGTCGCTATCATCCGGGTTGAACTGATCCAGTTTTACGAATAATGTACAGCCCTGCTGACTAAATGGCACGTGCTTCGAACCCGGCGGGTTTCGCAAGTAAGTACCAGCAGTATAGTCACCGTATTGGTCTGAAAAAACACCATCGAGCACGAAAATCTCTTCGCCCAAGGGATGGCTATGTTCCGCAAATGAACAACCAGGATCGAAACGAACAATGCTCGTAGTATGACCCTGCTCCACCGCTTCTCGTGCCAATGGTTTGCGCCAAACGCCTTCACTCGGACTGCCTTGCCATGCTTGCTCGGCTGTTTTGATTACAACCGTTTTATTTAAATCCATATTCAACATCAAAAGTACCTATGTGATAGCTTCACTTTTATTGATTTCATTATTTTTGGTTTTAACAGCTGATGGAAAGACTCGATATTGATTTCCAAATAGCCATAAAGTTTCAATCCTAACGTTCCTATTTTACAAAGACCTCAGGGTTATTCGAAGCTGACTTTAATGCGCTCACCATTACCCACATTTGAAGCCTCGATAATGCATACTATTGCCTCAGCCACTTTGACAGGCGTGGCTAACAAACCCATGTCTTTACGGTTCTTAAATTGCTCAAGTGACGGGAAGTCCTCAATACTAGAATGTCGAATTACTGATTGCATACCGGTATCGATTAGTCCTGGATCCACATTGATCATTTTGAAAGGTTGAGACTCAGCGTCCTGTTCCTTGGCAACAGAGCGAATAAAATGCTCCAAACCTGCTTTGGCAGCACAATAAAGTGACCAGCCAGCACGTTCACCCAGGGCCGCACCAGACGAAATACTAGCCAATGTTTTCTTGCCGGTATGGTATTGAAAATGCCGCAACACCTCAGTCATGAAAACAATGCCCGAAACGAAATTAGTGTTTAAATTAGCGATGACTGACACGATGTCTTTTTTCGAAGCGGCCCCAACGGGTGTTAACATTCCCGCATTACTGATTACCACTATTTCTTGCCATTCGCACATTGCTAATGGCGTTAAAGCATCACTAACGATTTGACTCACATCGTTTACCAAAGCCAGGTCTAAAGCAACCGAATAGGCATGTGGTGCTGTTCGAGAGAATTCAATTACTTCGAAATTTTGAGCTTGATACTGATCGCACAATTTTTCACCTAAGCCCCTCGAACCACCACTGATGATTGCTAATCGCATATTTTATTACCCTCAATTAAACATTAATTTTACAGTCCAAACGAACTATTTATTTAAATAATTCAAATAAATCACTATCTGTAATTTGTTGATTGGCCTATTCGAAACTGCCTTGTTGTTTAATTTCCTGTGCGGCTTTTCGAATCAGTCCGAAAGTTGCGCACGCCAGGCAGCCACGGAAACTGACTCGCCTGACGCCCAGATCAGCCAGTTGTTTGACCGATATCGGTTCGCCCACTAACCCCATAACAACATTGATCGGGCTATTGATTTCTTTCACCAGTGCGGCGATGGTCTGGACATCCTTGACTCCTGGCACAAACATGCAATCAGCACCTGCTTCCTGATAGGCATTGGCTCGCTTAACCGATTCGGCAAATGGATCTGGATGACCGATTAGGTAGCATTCGGCTCGGGCCGGTCAATGTGAATGGAATATCGAGCGAGTCGGCTGCCTCGCTGGTCGCTTTGATGCGTTCAACCGCTAACTCGAAGTCATACAGCTTATATTGGTTAGTGATTGCATAGTCTTCGATATTAGCGCCGACAGCACCAGCTTGAGCAACAAGTCGAATTTTTTGTGACACCGTTTCTGGCTCATCTCCATAGCCATTTTCTGCATCGACACTGACTGGTATATTGATTCTGGCCGCGATACGCTGAGCTTCTTCCAGTGCTGCGCTTCTACTCAGCAGGCCTTTATAATCAGGAACGCCTAATTCGTATGCGATGCCGGCGCTGGTGGTACCGATTGCCTTGAAGCCTTCAGCGGCGAGCAGTCGTGCACTTCCTGCATTCCAAGCATTAGGCATGACAAATAGCCCATCTGTTTGGTGTAGCTGCTTGAATATCTGTCCTTTACGGTACTGTTCTGACGGCATTGATCTTCTCCGCTACTGGTTTCTGGGCTTCTCTAAGAATAGCGATTTTTCGTTAGTGCAAGGACGTATCGCGCGGAGAACCGGAATGTACGATAGTACATGAGGATCGACCCGGCTGGCACACCAGCACGGAGCTACCAATTAAGAGGTGCCCAGTTATTCGTTGTACCATATCATGTCAGGTATCATAGACTTTAATCCACACAATATGCCCTCTAAATGAATTGGTTTGTTTACATGATTGAAGCGAGCGACAACTCTTACTACACTGGCATCACTACCGATGTTGAACGGCGTTTTAATGAGCATTGTTCAAGCACTCTGGGCGCGAAGTATTTTAACGGCCGAAGACCTGTCAAAGTAATTTACCAAGAACCGGGGCATTCACGTAGTAGTGCCAGCAAACGAGAATATGAGATTAAACAGCTTAGCCGTCGTCGGAAGGAATTATTAATTCAAGGCAGTGTCTTAAGTCCGGCCGAGTGAACTTCTAATAATTCATGTACAATTTTATCACTAATTCTCATTCAAAATAATAAAGGCAAACAAAATGAAGAAAATAATAATCGCCATTGTCAGCTGGGTTATCGCATTATGGGCGGCAAAGGTTTTCCTTTCATCCATACCTTATAAGTTTTCGGGTCATCCTGATACACAGCATATTTTCGGTACCATCGGAGAGTGGTTAAAAGGTTTCATTGGTGATACTGCTGGCGGGCTCTTTTCTGAACATGGTGCTGTTGTTATTGGCAGTGCCGAATTGTTCACCTCGGTTATTTTACTGTCACCGGTTGTGTTTTGGATATTGAACAAAATGAATTTCGCAGCAGACAGACCTTATCGTGTGATGGCTCATGGGTTGGGTGGGTTAATGGCTGCCGGCATTATGGCTGGCGCGGTATTCTTTCATCTGGTTA
The DNA here is from genome assembly GCA_047638435.1 of Urechidicola sp. Taxonomy (GTDB): domain Bacteria; phylum Pseudomonadota; class Gammaproteobacteria. The sequence goes on along the minus strand of JBLILW010000002.1, from coordinate 23,120 downwards.
GCCCGCTTGGTGTCGAAGTATTACATGAAGGTAAGAGTGATGGTGGGTCGTTATTTTATGCCGCCCTTTCGATTTTAGTTCTTGGCCTAATACTGTTTATTATTAACTGGTTGTCTTTTCGAGCTCAGTCCCAACCAGTATAGACGTTTCCTGCGCATCCTTTTGCCTTGGCTCATTCTCTGGCTCATCGCCTATCTCAGCGCCTGTCGTACGATATAACAAATAGATTAACGCGGCGGGCGTGAGTATCCAGTAGCACCATTGCAAGATAGCTACTGGATCTTTCAAGCTGCTGAGCAATGGGGTTAATACTGACCCTGAAAGGATCAACACTGCCATGCCCATCAAACCATAGAAGACGCAGACGCCGAGCTGAGAGTAATAACTTTTGATGACGATATAATCATGCGTCTGTTTTTGTTTTGACAAATCAAAGAAGCGTTTATTAAAAGCCAGACGAAAAAACGCAGTGAAAAAGCCGATCACAACAACCATCGGGTATATCCAGAAATCACTGCCTTCAGCATCCACTAGTCCACGTAACCACCATGATAGACAATAGCCAAGTACTGCCAGAAAATACACTCGCTGCGGGTTAAGGTGATCGAGCGTGTTTTTAATGACATAGAATAAAATGGCTAACAAGATCGACAAGGAAACCACCAGCACGCCAAGCATTGACAAGTCTTGCCCTGAAATAAAATAAAGCGTTATTACCCATAAATAGCTTTCCGCAAACAGGAACAATCCATCGCCAAAGAAAACCAGCCGCGATCCATTCTTGTCGCGATAGGTGATCATCTTTTTTAGCCCTAACGGGAGCTCGATGGACGCGCTCAAGTTAGCCGGCAGGTGGCTACAAAGATGATATACAACCGCAGGAACCACTAGGCCTAAGGTGACCCAAAATACACTCACAGCACCCCACATTTCCCAAAGGTAACCTCCTGTCAAAATGCCAACTTTAAGCAGTACCATCACCACTATTTGAAAGTTACCAAATTTATTGCCTGTGTTATGACTGCCGGTACACTGCACAAACAGTAACCGTTGGGACATCCAGAAAAAACAGCCGTAGGCACCGTTTAAGAGGGCGATGAGGTGAATAGCTGAGAGTGAATTATCAGCCACAATTGATGCCACGACAGCCAATTCGAGGATAAATGAAACTGCAATGACCCTACGCCAGCCCAGGCGCTGCCTGATACGATCCCAAGCATAAAGCGTGAGTAAATACCCAGCGCCATTAAGCGCAATAAACCAGCATATATCAACCAGCGTTAATCCGTTCTGCCACATTAACGCTGGCAAATAAAACGGTAGTAATCCGATAAGAAGGGAGTGAGCGCCCGCAAATTGATAGAACAAGCGCGTGGGGCTAAGACTCACTTAAGGTACGCTTATAAAACACGTTAGAAGGTATCTGACTGACTAATATTGAGCTGGTCAAGTTCGCTGTAGTAGACTGATAAATCTTCTTTTTTACCGTAGCGTGGATAATCGTGCATTTTAAGATATGGCCTGGAATTGACTTCTAACAGTATGCATTTTTGGTCTTTATAGCTTTGCTTGATGCTATTTTCAAAGATGATATCGACGCCCAGTATATTCGCCTTAAATAGTTTTAGGGTGTCCAGAAACAGCTCCAAGTTATCGGCGTGAATGGTGGTTTTATCAATGGTTCGTACGATCCCACCAGGTGCTAAAGCGACTCGAAAATATAGTTCGATATGCTCATCCTTAGCGGGTATTGATTTGAAGCTAAGCCTCTGCTTTTTCAGGTGATCGGCGGTCCGTTGATTTTTTTGAATCGGGAACATACCAGCATATAGTTGCATTTCTTCACGCACTGCGTTTTCTGACTCTATCAGGGTTAAGATTGAATCTTTACCATTGCCGATCACAAATGGGGGGTAGCGTTGAATGACCGACATGATCTTGCCATCTATCACTACCACTCGATAATTTTCGCCCTTCAAATATTGCTCGACTACCGTTGTCGGCCACCAAATTTTAGCCAGAAAAACAGCCTTCCATAACTGCTTATAATTATTGATCGGGAAATAACTGCCACGAGAATACCCACTCACGTTCGGTTTGATCACCAGTGGAAAACCATGTTCCTTTGCGAAGTTAATGGCTTTAAATGGGCTGAAAAATATGAGGCCTTGAGCATGCGGTAAGCCACCCTCTGCAAATTTTGCACGACCCTGCTCTTTAGATCGGCAACTGCGTCGAACATCAATATCATTATAACTACTACAGCCATGCATATAGCGTTGACTAATCCATTGGTAGATTTTAACTTTCAGCCATTTCATGGGGTTATCGTGCCAGTCAGAGGGTAGGTTTTGCGCCAGCTTAATGTTAGTGGCTGGCGAGGAAGTCGGTTATGAGGAAATAGCTTATGGGGTTTGTGGCAACATTTTAACTTTTCGAGCGACCCACCATTTCTTGAAGAATACTGATTGCGCTACCTGGTCTTTGGGAATGTGCCTGGTGATTTGCGCCAAGTGCCAAGTCGTATTGAGTATTGCCGACACTCGTTGCTTCAAAGTTTTATCGGGATCTAACAGGTTGATTGGCATAGGAACAAAAAGATTAATTTCGATGACATGAAAATCGCCATTCACCAATGCATCAATACTATCCGATCGTAGTCCCACTCGTGAGATTCCGAAACGACCGAATGCGCGCATATGTGCCCAAATTGCACTCAGCTGTTCTTCATTAAGCGAGGCAGTCAATTCGCGATAAAACGTATTTGAATTATTAATGCTATTGATTGGGAAATCTGTCTTTGTGATATTTAAGGCTTCGTTCACGGTTAGCACTGCAGACTTTGTTTCATCTGCAGCCGACAATATGTAGAACACTTCAAACTCCCGAGCCTCTGTCGCAGCTTCCTGAATGATGCGCGGCATTATACTGTCCGCTGTTTGATGACGAATATCGTTCAGCTCTTGCTCTGAATCCGCGCGACGAATCCCGTAAGCGTTTTGCCCCCATTCTGGTTTTACGAATACAGGGAACTGGAAATCTTTAACCAGGCCATTATCAGCACTTTGACGCAGGCGCCAACGCTGAGGTATGAGGCGGTCGATATCGAGTTTAGAAAATATGCCCTTACTTGGATTAAAGAATGGGGCATTGAGCTGGAAATAGCGGGCAGGATTGGTCTTTATTCTGACGCAGTAATAAATATACGAAAAAATTAACAGTAGCCTAATATGCATGTTGGTCGATCATCATCAATCATTGAAAGTTGCGGTATGAACGGAAATTTTCTTTTAAGGCAGCTCAATCCAAAACACTAGGCCACATAGCATCACCTTTTTTAATAAAACCAGATTTATCTAACAGCCATTTTTTCTGTATATCGGCGTCATAATTTAGGTACAGTTTGCCATTTTCGATACTCCAATACCGAGGATCGCCTTTAGCAGTATCACCACCAGCCACCAGCCAAGCACAATAACCACCATACTGGGGGGCGTATTCTTGAGGCATTGCTATAAACTTGTCAAGATTTTCCTGTGTGCTGAACTGCCATACTGCACCTTTATACTCATAACTATACTTCGATTGGCCTTCCACCGGTTTATTTTGGTCGAAGTAAGCGACAGTGTCGTAACCCTCAAGCGCAAGATTGCTGAAGAACCGAGTATAAATTTCAGGTTCTGACGCCATCGCAAAAGAAGGCCATAAAGTAGACAACAATATTCCAAAAACCAAGCTCCAACGCTTAATTCGACTGAGTCTCATTGACATCTCCTAATGAATACACGGTGTTATGAGTAAGGTGAGACAGGGCTTCATAAAATATGTTCCCTATCATCAGCAATATCCCTTTGATGACTAATTTAATCATTGTAATGGAAAGCTTATCGCACGTAACCGATGACAGAAACAAAATGGCAAGCGCTACCTGCGATCACAAAAAAATGCCAGATACCGTGGGCATGCGGTAACTTTTTGGCTTTATCGAGAATGTAAAAGACCACGCCTAGGCTATAGGCAATACCACCATATTTAAGCCACTGTACGCCAGCAGCGGGTATTGCCGCTTCCAAGCTGGCGTAGTCGTAAACACAGGCCCATCCCATCGCAAAATAAATGACCATTTGCCCAACCTTGACTAAACGGCCAGACAAAAATATTTCACTCAAAATACCGATAATCGCGAGCAGCCAGATCACGCCCAATATCATTGGGCCATTTCCGTCTCTAAGGCTGACTAACATATAGGGTGTGTAAGTGCCTGCGATCAACAAGTAGATGGACACATGGTCGAATAGTTTAAATAGCCGCTTAAGCGGCTTTGGCTCGAAGCTGTGATACAAGGTTGACATTGAATAGAGCAACACCATACTAAAACCAAATACCACAAAACTACCGAGAACCCAGGGATTATTCGACTGAACACCTACCGTCAGTAATGCCCCCATGCCAACCAGTGACAATGCGGTGCCGATTAAATGGGAAACGCTATTAAGTTTTTCTCCGTCGTACATCTAGGTATTGTCCTATAAGTGATACCCTAATATATAATAGCTTAATTATCCTTGTTAAAGGGTGCCTCTAAAAATAATGATTGTTTTTTGTTCCTGCAAAAACAGCATACATGCCATCCATTGCAATAAATGCTAAAGATGCACCGCACGCAGAACCAGAGTGTACGTTGTGCATGAGGATCGACCAGGCTGGCGAACCGGTACGGAGCTGCCAAGAATCGGGGCCACGACGTCAATCGCAAAAAAAGTGCATTTTTAGAGGTGCCCTAGGATCATAGTGCCTTGATTAGCAAATCCAGGCTATCTTTGGCGTCACCAAATAGCATCCTGGTGTTGTCCTTAACGAACAATGGATTATCGACACCAGCATAACCGGCAGCCATGCCACGTTTCAAAACTATTGTGATTTCGCTTTTCCATACTTCAAGCACTGGCATACCTGCAATAGGGCTGTCATCATCTTCCTGTGCTGATGGGTTAACCGTGTCGTTGGCACCAATTACCACTGACACATCAACATTAGGGAAGTCACTATTAACTTCGTCCATTTCGAATACGACGTCATAGGGTACTTTAGCTTCAGCCAGTAAGACATTCATATGGCCTGGCATACGCCCCGCAACCGGATGAATACCAAACCGCACATTCACACCTTTAGCCAACAGAACTTTCGATATTTCGGAAACCGCATGTTGTGCCTGCGACATCGCCATTCCATAACCAGGGATAAACATAACCTGCTTTGCATCATTCAAAAGTTGTGCACTTTCCGCAATATCGATCTCAGTGACGTCACCCTGAACATCGGTTGACGCTGTACTTTTAGAGCCGCTCGTAGAACCAAATCCACCTGCGATAACGCTCACAAAATTACGGTTCATGGCACGGCACATAATGTAGCTCAAAATCGCGCCACTGCTACCTACTAATGCACCTGTAACTATTAATAGGTCATTCGACAACATGAAACCAGTCGCTGCTGCTGCCCAACCCGAATAGCTATTCAACATCGAAATAACGACCGGCATATCAGCACCACCAATGGCCGCTACCATGTGCATGCCAAGCAACAACGCAATGATTGTCATAACCATCAACAAGGTGAAGGCGTCGGCATGATTTTGTGCTCCAACAAACAAAACGCCAACCACCACGACGGCAATCAGCATGGCCAGGTTGAGCCAGTGTCGAGCAGGCAATATGAGTGGACGTCCACCAAGCATGCCACTGAGTTTGCCATAGGCAATGATGGAACCAGTGAATGTCAGCGCACCGATAAAAATGCCGATAAAAATTTCGATTTCATGGATTGTCTTTTCGACGCCAGTCAAATTAGCACTGGGATCGAGGAAATTAGCAAAGCCTATCAATACAGCCGCTAAACCGACCAGACTATGTAATATCGCCACCAGTTCGGGCATTTGGGTCATCTTGACACGGCGAGACAATACGAATCCAAAGACTCCGCCAATCAACATTACCACAATTAATATATTGTGGTTTTGAGTGACAAAGGCACTGATTGTTACCAGTATGGCTATGGTCATACCGATCATGCCATATAGGTTTCCTCGTCTGGCAGACTGGTTATCTTTTAACCCACCCAAAGCCAAAATGAACAAGATAGCTGCCGCCAGATAAGATACGGTTATTAAACTTGAAGTCATGACACGCCCTACCCTTTGAACATTTGCAGCATGCGCTGCGAGACTGAAAATCCACCGACAATATTGATACTGGTAATCAATAACGCAATCACCGATAACACCATAATCGTCAGGTTATCAGACGAAATTTGGGTCAACGCGCCGAGCACAATAATGCTACTAATCGCATTGGTGACACTCATCAATGGCGTGTGCAACGAGGGCGCCACGTTCCAGATTACCATGTAGCCGATGAAACAAGAGAGGACGAAAACAGTGAAATGCGCCATAAATGATGGTGGCGCAACAAGACCGAGGCCAAATAAGGCGAGCCCACCTATGAGCATGGGCAATAAGCTACTTTTAGCGACACTAGCAAGCTTTGAAGGTGGTTCTACAGGGGTGGACGGCTCTGCTTCAGCCACAATAGTCTGGCCACCGAATGAAGGTTTCCTGCCAGCAGACACTGCAACCGGCGGCGGGGGCCAGGTGATTTCACCGTTATTAACCACGGTTGCTCCACGGACAACAACGTCCTCCATATCAACCACTATAGACCCATCCTTTTGCGGACTCATCTCAGCTAGTAAATTGTAAATATTAGTGGCGTATAACTGACTCGACTGTGCCGCCAGACGGCTGGGCAAGTCTGTATAGCCAACTATGTTCACACCCGCTCGATTAACGACCTTGCCAGGTACGGTCAACTCACAGTTACCGCCCTGCTCAGCCGCCAGATCAACTACCACACTGCCATCACGCATACTCTCGATCATTGCACTGGTAATTAATTTGGGTGCTGGTTTGCCAGGAATGAGCGCTGTAGTAATGATAATATCGACCTCTTTCGCCTGCTCAGCAAACAAGGCCATTTCGGCATCGATGAATTCTTTGCTCATGACCTTGGCATAACCACCTTCGCCGCTGCCATCTTCTTCAAATTTAAGTTCAAGGAATTCTGCATCCATACTCTGAATTTGTTCCTTCACTTCGGGGCGAGTATCAAATGCGCGAACGATGGCCCCTAATGACTTAGCTGTAGCGATCGCTGACAAACCCGCAACGCCAGCGCCGATTACCATCACCTTTGCTGGCGCAACTTTACCTGCCGCGGTGATCTGTCCGGCAAAGAACCGTCCAAACAGAGCCGATGCTTCGATTACTGCTCGGTAACCCGCGATATTTGCCATCGAGCTTAAGGCATCTAGCTTTTGTGCTCGTGAGATACGCGGAATACTGTCCATCGACAAAGCGGTGATATTGCGTTGTGCAAGTTGTTTCAAGAGCTTTTCATTTTGTGCTGGCCACAAAAAACTAATGAGATGACACCCTTCGGGCATTAGGTCAATTTCATGTCGTCCTAACGCGAGATTCTGCCCTGGCGGACGGACTTTGATGACTAAGTCAGCCGATTGCCAGGCAGACTCGGCGGTGGGGCCAATCTCAGCACCTGCTTGCTTGTAAGCCTCATCAGAAAAATTTGACCCTACTCCGGCACCCGCTTCGACAATCACACCAAAACCAAGCTTGATCAATTTTTCGGCTACGTCTGGTGTCGTTGCAACGCGCTTTTCACCGACATGAATTTCTTTAAGAACACTGATTTTCAAGTTATCACCCCTTATTTTATTTGAGACTACCTGATAATGTTAAGTCGTAACACTATTCTCATTATTAAATAATCACATGCTATATAATATTATATAATATAAACCGTCCTCTGAAATTTTTGATTGGCAACGGGTCTATAGCGCTTCTCAGCAATTACTAATGTTAGTTATTCTTAGTTTCAAGTGAAAAATTGCAGGTCAAAACGTTCTCAACTCCAAATAATCCGTTATAATCCGCAACCCTTTTTACCTGTTCTGAGACAATTATGATTCTAGATCGAGTCGGCTACGGCAAGAACGCACCCAATGATGTCAATGTGATTATTGAGATACCCTCTCATTCTGACCCCGTCAAGTACGAGGTAGATAAGGACACAGGTGCAATGTTCGTTGATCGCTTTATGGGTACCGCCATGCATTACCCTTGCAACTACGGCTATATTCCACAAACCCTTTCGGATGACGGCGATCCTGCCGATGTATTGGTTTTAACACCTGTACCGGTTATAACGGGTTCTGTTGTCAGAGTAAGGCCACTTGGCATGCTCCAGATGTCAGATGAAGCTGGTGAAGATGCCAAGATTTTGGCCGTGCCGATCGACAAACTCAGCAACATGTACGAAAGTTATAACAACATTCGTGATGTACCAAAGCCATTACTGGATGCGATTGCTCACTTTTTTGAACATTATAAAGATCTAGAAACGGGTAAATGGGTGAAGATCGAAGGTTGGGTTGATAAAGAAGAAGCCAAGAAGGAAATTATGAAGAGTATTGAGCGTTACAACAATCAATCTTAATAAATAAGCAAGTTGAATGAATGAGCCGGTAGCTATAACAATATGGCCGGCTTATTCATCATTGAATAACATGGCAAGTTCATCAACACTCTCTTCGGCAACCATTCTTAAGTCAGCATAGTCAATATGACAAATGCAGTTACGACCAGACTGCTTGGCTTCATGTAAATATTTGTCGACTGAATCAACAAAAGCCACCACATCCAGAATGCTGGTTTTTATATAAACGCTGGCACCCATGCTGACTGTTACCAAAATTTCTTCTCCATTGTAATGGATTGGCGTCACTGCAATGGCTTCACGAATACGATCGGCCACTTTGGCCGCAAGCCTGAGATGCGTTTCGGCGAAAATTATGGCGAATTCTTCTCCGCCATAACGACAAACAATATCGGTCGTCCTTACTTCATCTTCAAGAATAGTGGCGATGTGCTGTAGCACGACATTACCAACTTCATACCCATGAGTATCGTTGATAGCCTTAAAATAATCGATATCCACCATCACTAAAGTAGTCGGGCTACCACTTCGTTTGGACCGGTCCATTTCGGACTGGAGTACGTTTTTAAAATGTCTGGAATTGTAAAGACCAGTCAGGGCATCCTTGGCAACCAGTTCAGACAGACCTGAAATTTCCTGTCGCAAACGGACTATTTCGTCTCGACATCCACAGTCTGGTGCATCGTCTGGACAAACCAGCGGCTTATTACTCATACGTTTCTGTTACCAAGTTTAATTCATCGATACGTTGTTTTGCCTCTTGGCTAGCACCAGGCCCTGCAACAATCACAATATCCCGAGGCCTGAGAGGCAATCCACGTGCTGAGAAAACTTTTATCTGATCGATTGGTTCACGGTTTTCTTTATCCAAAAAAATCACTGGCTCAGAATTTTCACCAAAAATCCATTTGTCGCCCCACTGTGTTAATGCTACTAATAAAGGCATTAACTCTTTACCTTTACTAGTGAGCAGATATTCATGACGCTTGGCACCAGGTTTTATTGGAACACGCTCAAGAATTTCGTTTTGACAGAGTTTTTTCAAACGAATGGTTAGGATATTGCGTGCAATTCCTAATTGGTTCTGAAACGCTTCGAACCGTCGAGTACCCAGATAGGCTTCTCGAATAATGAGCATCGACCAACCTTCTCCAATCAGCTCCAATACATGGGCAATAGAGCGATTGAGCGGATCATATTTTTTGTCTGTCGATAGCATTAAGTTTTATATCAGGCTGCTCTTTTAAGTTAAATTGGCTGATGCAATTCATAATACCCAAGAGGCATCGATTGACGCATCAACTGCAACTCAGTATCAAACATGACAGCGAGCATTGAACATAAGTCTCATTTTAAAACTTTTATCTCATTCAGCTGAAATGGTCAAGTCTCAACTATCCTCAAGTGACATTATGGTCGGCTTTTTAGATTTAGCATCGAGCTTACCATTACTTGATGCTTCAAATTGCGGCAACTCATCTTCAATTTTATAGTATTCACCAGCCTCTGAAACATAAACATGCCCGATTGTTTTTAAACTATGCCCACAATCCAGGGTGCCTGCCGCGACAGACATTGTATTATTTGAAATGAAGTGGTTTAAATCGGCTGCCTGCCAAAATAGGCTGGCGCCACAGTTACCACAAAACCCTCGGTAAGCATTAGGATCTTTATCGTGATACCACTTGAGGCTTTGTTTGGAGAGCAACTCCAGATCACCTTTATCTACCGAAGTATAGGCCGCCACATGTCCATGAGTTCGTCTACAATTGTCGCAGTGGCAATTAATTATATTACGGCAATGGCCATTGATTCGGTACCGGACCTGTCCGCACAAACAGCCTCCGGTCAGTTTCTTATCAGAAACCATTTCGGTGAGCACCATAATATTTCACCTGTAATTATCAACCATTACGCAATCGGCATAATATCTTGAAATGAATGGATCGCCGGATACCCTTGCACGTCCATAGCGGGTGCCATTGAGTCTGGCTTATGAACAGCCAATATGTTTGCTATGCCAAAATCTAACGCTGATTTCAAGGCCTTCAAATTATCATCAATGAGCAGCGTCTTATCGTTATCAAATGGGTGTCGCTTATATACTTCATGCCAGCAATCAGGATCTTCTTTTGGCAGAGAAAATTCATGCACTGTAATTAAACGATCAAACTTCTCCGAAATACCAGTTTTTGCCATTTTCAAATTCAGGCTATCATGATGCGCATTGGTGACCATCACGACATCTTTTCCTGCTTTACGCAACGCCTCAAGGAAATCAACACAATAAGGCCTCAGCGCAACTTTATGACTAACTTCATGCTTGAGCTGGACAATATCTACGCCTAATAGATGGCTCCAATAATCGGTTGAATACCAATTTAAGGTGCCTTGTATTGAACGAGTCTGCGCTTGTATTTGACCCCTGGCCAGGTGTGGGTCGATCGATTTTATTTCAGCAAAACGAGTGGGTAGATGCTCTTGCCAAAAATAATTGTCAAAATGTAAATCGAGTAAAGTGCCATCCATATCTAACAGCACAGTTTCAATCTGACTCCAGTTAAGCATTTACAGTTTCCTATGAATTAAAGGCGGGCAGGCCGCGATTAGGATCATTGCAAGATTCAGTGGCCATGTTTTAATAAGCCTGAAAATTACAAGTCACGAGCAATCCGAATGCCAACATTATACTGACCTCGGCCACTTGGGAACTTATCGCGATTTTCTACGCGCATTGAGCTAGCTGGACTAGGATAGGCGCCCCTTCCCATACCGAGCCATCGGTTGACGCATCTTTATAACAGCGGTGATAACAATCGTGAACCCATTCGAACATATTACCAGCTGTGTCATACAGTCCAAAACGATTCGGTTGGTAGATCCCTACTTTTGCAGGATTGTTAGAGCTAATGTCACTCATGCAATCAAAACAGTTTGCATTGTCGACACTAGGCGTAAGACCCCACCAATAAGAGGATTTTGTACCGGCATGGGCGTCATACTCCCACTCGGCTTCTGACAATAATCGATAGTACTTTCCAGTTTTCTTGCTTAGCCAGCCCAAATAGGCGATAGCATCGTCCCACGACACATTATCCGCTGGGTAAGTTTTACGATCCCAGTGCGTAGTGGCTAACTGACGTCCGGTTACTTTTGCGAAACGATCGTATTCAGCAAAAGTAATTTCATCCACCAAGACCATAACCAAGCTGATTTTGACTTCATGTATAGGAGATTCATCCACTGAAAGAATACCCGTAGAACTACCCATGCGGAAGCTGCCACTGGGCATCTGGATCATTAAAGTTCTACTGCCGCCTGATGTTAGCTTATTAGTAGACAGGTCTGCTTTATCGACAACTTTAGGAGGCGGCTCTAGCGTCACGATTAGCTCAACTGCTGGGGGCTCATCGTCTAGCCCATCACTGAACGAATCTGAGTCGTTTTCTGTAACGACTAACTCAGCAACTTTAACTGGGTCAGTCGATATCTGCGCTTGAATGATTTCACCCGTTTTATCCGTCATCTGCGTCACCAGAACTTTTGCCTTGCAAAGTAACCAACTGGCGCTTGCAATATGATGATGACTAACCAAACCAAGCCTTTATAGGAGCGGGGTTCTTTATATTCTGCTTTAACTTTTATATCAACCACTAGAGCTGGCTCAACTGATTTTTGTTCACTTATTACTAGAGTTTCATGCACCACTTGTTCCTTTATATCGATAACGATTAAAGTGGTGTTGTCCTGATTTATCTTGTTTGCATCTTCAACCGCCTTAAGCAAGGCATAGACACATTCTCTTGCCCTTGCCGACCAAGACGAATATTGTATGATTGCACCTGCGCCCGGGTATCGAGACCGTCACTGGCGACAATAAGGCGATCGATTGGCGAACCTTAATCGGCGCATCAGAGACATAGATGCGACTAATTTCATCACCAGTCATCGCGCTCATCAGCATATTTCTGGACATACCCACCTGCTCATCGACCTTCATGCCCTGCCCTTTCATCATATCCAGATAGTCACCTTAGCTATGATCTGCATTTGGCTTGACCAACCCACACTCACGAATCAAATAGAGATGGCTATCGCCGACACTAACCCAAAATAAATCATCACCTTCCAGGTACGCGGCCATCATCGTACAGTCCATACCTTTCAAAACCGGTATTGCCATGACAGAGGCCCGTATTTGTTCATTTGACCGATTTAAAGCATCTGTGAGTGTGCGCTGACTTCTTTGCTAGGAAAGCGGGACTGGAAGGATTTGTTAAATATTGAGACCGCTCAATTACTGGCTAGGTTACGGCAGCGTGCCCACACATACCATCGACCATAATAGCCAACACGCATGTTTTAACGTTATCAGCGTCCCAAAGCTGATTAACCATATAGGGTCTTCTTGATAGTCTCTAGCACCATCAATTTGATCGCTGGCGATTTCGAATTCAACACTCATTATGTCGTTTGATTCCCAAACGTTTCGTTATGTCTCTAAAAGTAGGTTTAAGCATATTCTAGTTTATTAATAATAAACCAAGAAAATACCATTTGTTATTTAAAATGAGAGCTGAGTCTTGTATTCATTCCTCAAAACATTCCGCTTATCGGAACAACTCTGCTTCTAAAATAAAACTATAGTCACATTAACCGAGCTAACCGAATTAAGTCGCTTTGAATTTTTGAGAGATGTCGATTAGATTTTCCCTCAGTGTTAGGCCGCATTTTCACTGTTAGCGATATTAAGGTCATACTGGCGTGCTTAGACCTGCAATATTACGCATCTCAAAGCACGACTGGAACTCAGTGTGATATTATCGGTCTATCGTTTCCAAGCCTCAACCCGACAAAGCATATGAAAGATACCTGGCCTTTATTGAAAAACACTGACTTCCCCTCTGTTTCGCGTCGTACTATTGAAGTGTTACAAGTGAATTTGGGTTATCTCTGCAATCAATCTTGCTTACATTGCCACGTGGCAGCGGGCCCCAACCGTAAAGAGTTAATGACTGAAGACAGTATTGATGATTTGCTTCGGGTACTCAAACAACCTTCAGTTCATACCCTTGATTTAACCGGTGGTGCGCCTGAAATGAACCCTTTATTCAAACACTTGGTGCTCAAGGCTCGAGAACTGGGGATTAAAGTCATCGACCGCTGCAATCTAACTATTTTACTCGAACCAGGCTATGAAGATATGGCTCAATTCCTGGCAGACAACGAAGTTCAAATCGTTGCCTCTTTGCCTTGTTATATTGAGGAAAATGTCGATGGGCAGCGCGGAAAAGGTGTTTATCAAAAGAGCATCGACGCATTACAAATATTAAATGATCTGGGTTATAGTCAGCCAGATAGTCCGCTCACAATTACTTTAGTGTACAACCCGACCGGCCCGTTTTTACCCCCCTCACAGGAAGAATTGCGCGCTGACTATAAGCAGTTTCTTCAAGCAGAATTCGATATCCAGTTCGATCAGTTATTTACCATTACCAACATGCCCATCGCACGCTTTGGCAGCACCTTAATTTCGAAGGGCGAATTTAATAATTATATGACACTTTTGAAGGATGCTTACAGTCCCGAAAATCTCGATGGGCTTATGTGTAAGAATCAACTCAGTGTTGATTGGCAGGGCTTTGTTTATGACTGCGATTTCAACCAAATGTTGAATATGAATATTACCAATCCTTACAACCAAGACCCTTTGCATATTCGTGATGTTTTGATCGATGATCTATTAAGCATTCCAGTTAGCGTTGCTGACCATTGTTATGGCTGCACAGCGGGTCAAGGCAGCAGTTGTGGTGGTGCGCTCGGTTAATGGGCTAATGGTTAAGCATGTCCGAATATCGATTAGCATCATCATACCAGTGTTGAATGAAGCCAGTCACTTAAAACAAAACCTGCAACGGCTATTTGCCCGTCTTGATGGACTGACTTCGGTTGAGGTCATTATTTGCGATGGTGGCAGCACCGATCACTCGGTTCAGATAGCCCATCTATTCCCTTGCCAGGTCACTACCAGCCCGCCTGGACGAGCGCATCAAATGAATGCAGCAAGCAAACTCGCGATGGGTAACTGGCTGCTGTTTTTGCATGCAGATACTGTTTTGCCAGCAGATTGGACTAGCCAGTTAACTAATGATCGTCAATGGGGGTTTTTCTCGGTGCAACTCAGCGGTCAACATTGGTTTTTCCGCGTCATCGAAAAGGCAATCAACCTGCGTTCCCGATGGAGTTCAATCGGCACTGGAGACCAGACCTTATTTTTTGAACGAACTTTCTTCGCCTCGCTGCAAGGCTTTCCTCCCATTCCAATCATGGAAGATATCGCAATCTGTAAAAAGGCTCGACGGGTACACAAGCCTAGCATAGCCCTTGATCCTGTTGTTACCTCTAGTCGTCGTTGGGAGAAAAATGGTATTACAAAAACAATCATCCTGATGTGGCGGTTAAGACTCTCTTACTGGCTCGGAGTCGATCCCGTTCGATTGCGTGAAATTTATTACCCTAACTTGCCATCAAATATGGAACCGATAGCAAAGACAATGCCTGTTATTCAGATTTTTGCCAAACCGCCGGTTGAGGGTAAAGTCAAAACTCGCCTCATCCCCGATATTGGAACAGATAAAGCAACCCGTGTTTTTCGACACTGCCTGAGCTACACGCTTGATTTATTAAGAACATCTCATTGCAATTATCAAATTTGGTTAAGCGAAGAGACACAGGACGACGTTTTTCAACAAGAGACTTATCTTTTACAGCAAGGCATTGGTTTGGGGGATCGGATGCTGTTTGCACTTGACAGTGAGCTATCAGACCAGACCAGCCACAAGGTCATTTTAATTGGTTCAGATTGCCTTGATTTAGAGCTAGCTCATTTTGATCAAACCCTCGCTGCTCTGGATAGCAATGACATTGTGCTTCTACCCACCTTCGATGGCGGTTTTGCATTGATCGGCTGCCGGGTCATCGATCCTCTACTTTTCAATCAGGTTGAGTGGGGCAGTAGTCGTGTATTGCAACAAACCATCTACAACGCCAAGTTGCTCAATTATAAAGTTCGACTGCTTGAAATGGTAAGGGATATTGATACCTTATCCGATCTAGGTCACTATCCTGAGCTATTATCTATGATCCACCAAAATTAATGATTTACTCGTTACTTAAACCCATTTTATTTTCTGTCGACGCAGAGCTAGCCCATGAAATCAGCCTCGAGATGCTGAATCAATTTCATGCTTTAATACCGCAAACTCGGGTCGAAAAACCAGTCACTGTGATGGGACTCGATTTTCCTAATCCGGTCGGACTGGCAGCTGGACTAGACAAAAATGCCGACTACTTGTCCGGCTTAAGCAAGCTGGGATTCGGCTTTATAGAAGCCGGGACGGTAACACCCAAACCGCAGGAAGGAAATCCAAGGCCTCGCCTATTCAGACTGCCTCGCCATCGCAGTATCATCAACCGCATGGGCTTTAACAACAAAGGCGTAGACTACCTGGTTAAGCAGGTGCCAGCGCAACCGAAACCTTACGTTTTAGGTATCAACATCGGTAAAAACCTAAGTACTGCCGTCGACAACGCTCTCGATGACTATCGCCTCGCGATGCAAAAAGTGTATCTACAGGCCGATTACATTACCGTCAATATATCATCACCCAACACGCCTGGATTGCGAGGTTTGCAAAGTGAAGAAGCCCTCGATTCATTGCTTTATGGCATTAGCCAAACCCGCATGGAATTAGAGGACTTACATCAGGTTAATCGCCCAATAGCACTCAAAGTAGCGCCCGATCTCGACGACAAAGCGATTCCTGGCATTGCAGACTTGCTTCGTAAACATAACATCGATTGTCTCATCGCTAACAACACAACGATCGATCGTATTCAGGTATCGGGACATCCAATAGCCAAAGAAGCCGGTGGTTTAAGTGGTGATGCGCTGACACAAAAGTCACGCCATATGCTCAGTGAATTTCATCGCGCACTTCAAGATGAAATCCCCATCATTTCGGTTGGCGGCATTAGTTCAGCAGCCGAGGCAAAAGAGCGTTTCGATCGCGGGGCAAAACTAATACAACTCTATTCTGGTCTCATTTATCGTGGCCCAGGGTTAGTAAAAGAGGTATTACACGCGATTTAGACTATATAGTACCTGTAATCCACTTAAGGAATCCGAACGGGAGCAATTCAATGACTAGTTCAATCGGCTCAATGAAGGATGCGAAAAACCATCTTGCGACACTACCGGCTGATCTAGAAGAGTACCTGGACGATGCTTATCAAAAGGCGCTCACCCGATTAATGACTGATTTCGATCAATTTTTTGATGTCGTCGCCACCATCAATATCAAATCCAAAGAAGAACAAGTGATCGCCAAGCAAGAAGCAACAGACATTGGCGAGCATGGTTTTATTCTATTACTCAAGCTAATCGATTTAATGGAACGTCTTGACTTGCCACACAAGCGAAAGGAGGTCGAGCAAGTCTCGCTCATATTTGCACACTGGATAGTGCGATACAATGGCAAGATTAATCACCCAGAACCGGTCGTAAATGCCCTTGCCCAGCTCGCTAATTTATTGCAAGACAAGGCTTCCCTGATTAATTTATCTGACTTAATGAGTAAAGTAGTTGAAGCTTGCTCGCTTGAGATAAGGCAAGACAAAAACTCATCCGACCCTAATAGGCCATGGCGATTGCTACATTTCAATCGAGCGATAGTGGCGACACGCACACATAACCCAGAGATCATGAAACAGGCCTTTGATGAAATGCTAGTTTATTTACCCAACGAGGCCGCTGGGTTCTTTAATCAAAGCATGAAAGACATTGACGAGCATGAATATCCTGCACAAGTACGTCAGCTAATAGAATTTTATCAGTCTCAACCCATAGTGAGCTGGCACTAGCGATCTATTGAGCCTCTAAACTGACCAGATAACCTGAATACTTTCGAATATTAATCACGCCGGTATCCATGATCAAATACTGGCCTTTTATTGCATCCAGTCGACCCTCTACGACTGGATTTTTATCCAGATTAAAGCTGCTAATCTTAGTAGGGTAACAATTCGCTGGAAACTCAAATTGCTGAATCGCATCCGCCTTGGCCACTACTTCCAGGTCGGACTTAATGTCATCATCAAGTCCAGCCTGAACTTCTGGCCAATACCGATCAAATACTTCAAGCAAATCAACTGGCTCAAACTCATTCTTGAGCATGGTGCGCCAATTGGTTTTATCGTTCAGGAATTGTTTGAATGCAGTTTCAATCAAACCCGCATAATAACGTTTTGATACTTTCAAAACTGGCATCGCCTGCCTCGCACCCTGGTCGATCCAACGGGTTGGAATTTGGGTTTCTCGAGTGACGCCAACTTTGACCCCAGATGTATTGGAGAGGTAAACAATATGTGGTTTCATACAAAATTGGACACCCCACTCAGGTTCGCGGCAAGTTCCTAGATGATAGTGACATTTTTCAGGTGACATAATGCAGAGATCACACTGCGCTAAACTCCTGAAACAGGGATAACAGAACCCCTGATTAAAACTCTTTTTCATTGCACGGCCACAATGTATGCATTCGATATTTTGTAAATACTCGATTCGAATTGTCTTCCCAAGCAAATCATTCAGCACAAGGGTTTGATCTGATAGCTCTAACTGATAGCTGACTGGAGATCCGGGCTGTGAATGCATTTTATGTAGACACCCTTGAAACTTCATACTCATTACTTTTTGCCCAATTGGTAAACACTCTCGACTAACGAAGATAACCCTTTTGCACGCCAGCGCGGAGAATCATCCACTATTTCTGTTTGCAGCATAATATCAACCTGGAATGTCGGCCCATAATGTTGCGTCACCTCATTTGTCCCAACCGCAAACGGTGGTCCATTCATTTCTAATTGATTATAATATAACGTGACAAGCAACATATCTGCCTTGTCACCCATGATCGACTGCATCCATTTGGCATATCGGGTTCGAGTTGGTTCGTCGAGTGCAATTAACGCCGCTCGATCATAAACCAGACTACAATTGGCTAAGTCTTCCCGCTGTAAATCAAAGAAGTTGCCCTCTAATAGACGGATATTGCCACTCACTCGAGCAATGAATGAGCCTGACTCTAGCTGCTCATAATGTAACCCTTGCTCAGAAAAATAAGACTCGATAGCAATCGCCGACAATTCGATCCCAATTACCTGAAAGCCCTGCTCTGCTAGCCAAGTAATATCAGCAGATTTGCCACAAAGTGGTAAAAATATAATGTCTCCAGGCTTTAAATCACTATCCGATATATACCGTTTTAAGTGGCTGTTCACCTCAGTATCATGAAAACCGATTTGGTTTTGTTGCCAACGAATTAGCCAATCTTTGTCCTGCATATTAAACCTTTTCGCTATATTGGAGACATTGGGAGTCTGACAGAATCCTAGTCCATAGACTTACCGATTAATGCTGGCAAGCATGATCTAGTGCGTAAAAATAATTACTTCATTTAATCGATATGATTGTAAGGGCAGTGATAGATATACACCGGACTCAATTTCCTAACCTATAGTAAGTAAACCAAACTAGCAATAATTTTTAAGGCTACATGCGTTTCATATTAACCAGTATGCCACCCGGCAAATCAACCGAAGTTATAATCGAACTTTGACACAATTCCGCCCGTTTTTCCTGGCCACAAATAGCGCCATATCTGCTCGTTTTAACATAGCGTTATAATCGCCTATATCGTCTTTAATGGCTGCGATACCAATGCTTAGAATTGCGCTCTTTTCACCATTGGCTGTTTTATATTTAACCAATTGAACTCGTTGACGAATTATTACAGCAAATTTCTTTGCTGCATTCATGCCAACTTTTGGCATCAACACACTTAATTAATTTCGACCATAGCATCCCAGAATATCTGTCTCTTTATCGATTTTGGAGAAAATATACCTCACGATTGAAGTAAACACCTTATAAGCGTCAGGATCACCATCGAACTCCCTCAATCTGGAAAGCCCATCAATCTCGATAACCAGCATAGATAAAGACTCACTTTCTATTGCAGTTGACCTATATAGACCAACCGCAATTTTATCGGTGTTATCTCTACTCAAGAGAGTAATGATTTTCTTCGCTTGATCTTTGGTTTTTTTGATAAAGCTCTCAGGAGCCATTGACTCATCTGAATTCACTTGAGTTTAATATGGAAGCTCCATGTCCGAAGTTTGACTACTAGAAAACTTTGTAGCATCGATTATTTCTGGCGCCAGCTTTGACATTACTGGGCCAGGCATTGCTTGGTAAGGTCTGACTGGATTAACGCTAACTGAATTGTGTATTATCCGTTGGGGAGTTACTGGCACCAAAATTAGACTTTTGACTATGACCTTCGGCTTCACTGTTATCCGTTTAAAAATTAACATGGTCTAACTGGCTATACTGACACTCGAATCCATGTCCAGCTCATCAAGTGCGCTGACGACTTTTCGTAAACTAATCACAACCACCAACGTCGAATCATTAACAATTAGAACATCGAACCAATAAGATAAAAGCCGTTCTATTGTCATACTTCAAAAGCCAGCATGACCAAATGCCCTCTGGCTAGAGTTTGATTCTCTGTATATTGGCTATCCAGTATTCTATTTTGAAATTGGAGGCGAATAGATCGTTTGCATCGTTTTATCAGGTCTTGTGACACTAGAATTACACCCTAGTATGTTTTTTCCAACTAGCACTAAACATTGAACCGATCTAACGAATCTGACCAAAGTCATTTCAATACTCAAAAGTTAGACCGATAGGTAGATGATTCCGTGCGCCCTCTAAAAGATAGCTATTTATTTTTAATTTCAACGACTTATATCCCTTTCTTCATAAAATAATAGTTCTCGTTAACACTTGCGTTCAGCTGTAATCACTTCAATTTAATTGATCATTCAGGTACAGAATCATTTATCGACTGTAACGCTCAATCTTGAGTCATGTGGTTTTGATAGGCAGGCCTTAAATTTAACAGTATGCTTGCAACCCATACGCCTTAAACCTTTTGGGTCACCCACATTAAGGCCGTTCACTTTAAACCGCAGGTTTTTAAATGCTTCAACTTTTAGCTGAACAGCAATATTTGCTTTTCATTTCAATCATCGCTGCTTTGATTATATCACTCACCTTCCATGAATACGGGCATGGCATTGTCGCCAAGTTGTACGGTGACAATACTGCAGAGAAAGCGGGCCGTCTAACGTTAAATCCTATCGCACATATAGACCCAATGGGGCTACTGATGGTTGTCCTCATTGGATTTGGTTACGCCAAACCCGTGCCTACCAACCCGGCAAACTACAAGTCTTTCTGGGGCGTTTTATTCGTCGCCGCAGCGGGACCCGGGATGAACCTAATACTGGCTATCGTCACGATCAATGTTTACCTGATTGGCCTTCAAGCCGACTGGGGACTATTTGCTGGACAAGGGGCACAGTTTTTTTTCACCTATCTAGCGCTCATTAATTTACTACTCATGCTATTCAACTTAATCCCGATTGGGCCACTCGATGGACATTACATTTTGCCCTATTTTCTACCTCGAAAGTTGGCGCAACGTTATTACCATTACAACGAGCGATACGGTTCCTATGCACTATTAGGACTCG
The DNA here is from genome assembly GCA_047638435.1 of Urechidicola sp. GTDB lineage: Bacteria > Pseudomonadota > Gammaproteobacteria. The sequence continues at coordinate 1,881 of JBLILW010000002.1, read as the reverse complement.
TTTTGCTTAACTTAATGGGCGTCCCAATTTTTAGTCATGTCTGGAATATCGGCCAGTCCCTATTATCTACGATTATTTTTGTTTAATATTTTTTACATCGAGGCACTTAATGTCTAATTCTAAAAATCTACCATTCAGTTTTTCAATGAATATAAACGCTCAGAGTGAAGATGGCGATGTCGATTTACAGACGCAGCAAGATGCGTGTTTCTCTATCGCTATGATGGGGGACTTTAGTAACAGCATCGACAATTCTAATATCAGCGATCGCAATTTTATAGCCATCGACCGTTTCAATTTCGACGAAATACTGCAATCTTTGGCACCGCGCTTATCACTGTCAATGGATGATTCTGGCCAAGCCTCCTCCTCCGATGAGAACAATATCAACCTATCACTGGAGTCATTGAAGGACTTTCAACCTGGCAGCCTTTACAAAAATATGCCCGTTTTCAGTCACCTTCGAGATTTACGCAAGCGTTTAAATAATCCTGCGACTTTTAAACAAGCCATGCTCGAAATGGACTTGCCTGAGAAAGCTGCCACAGATAAAGTGGCACCAAGCGAAGTGCCAAAAGATTCAAAGCAACCAAAATCAGTAGCCCCATCGCCAATAGAGCCAGGCGTTAGTTTGATCGATTCAATCATGGATGAAACCACAGGACAATTAGAACAGAACGTAGATGAAACGCTATCGACCACCAACTCAAAAACAAAATCACTGGTTGATGTCTTTATTCGGCAGACAATTGGCACCCGCAAAACCCTCTCACGTGATTCACGCCAAGATGAACTTGTCGCCTCTGTCGACGCTATCATAGCCCAGCAAATGCGCAATATATTGCATCACCCAAAATTTCAGGCGCTTGAATCGTTATGGCGAAGTGTCTATTTTGTGGTCAAGAGAATTCGAGGTGGGAAGGCCGTTAAGCTCTACTTATTTGATATTAATAATGATGAATTGGCTGCCGATCTCGCCGCCGATGATGTCACTCAATCAAAGTTGTATCAACAGTTTTGCGATGGCCCAGCTAACGATATCAATTGGAACTTAATTATCGGTGACTACCGTTTTGGTGCCGACATCGAAGACATGTTACGACTATCGCAGATCGGCCTAATTGCCCAGAAAGCTGGCGCTCATTTTATAGCTGCAGCCAATGAAAGTTTAATCGGCTGCCCATCTTTTGCAACAACACCCAAAGTGGGGGATTGGCAAAATGAAGCTTATCAATCGAGCAAGCAAGCCTGGACATTACTGCGTCAATCATCCGTCGCTAAATCCATCAGCCTCGCGTTACCCCGATTTTTACTGCGCATGCCATATGGCAACAAAACAATACCTGTCACCGCATTTGCATTCGAAGAAATGCCAGATCATCCCAACCATAATGACTATCTATGGGGAAACCCCGCTTTCCTCAAAGCAGAACAAATCGCGAGGACATTTCTAACCAGTGGGTGGGACATGAATTATGCCAATGCGATGACTGCGGAAGATTTACCCGTTCATTATTTTGAGCAAGCAGGTCAAACCCAGGTTAAACCCTGCGCCGAAATACCACTAACTGATTCGGGGGCGGGCAAGATGATTGCGCAAGGGTTAATCCCTCTGTGGTCAGTCAGAAATGCTGACCGAATTCATTCTGGGGATTTTCATTCGATTAGTGAGTAGATATGAATCTAACCATTTCTGCGACTAGTCACTTTATCAATTTCAGAATTTGATTCTTTTACCACTGGTATTTAATAATGCCACCATATTTATTGAATTAAACTTGGCACAAAATTAATAATGTCTAATGAATTAAACAATGAACTGTTGTGGCGCAGATGTGGGTTTGATTTTAAATAATATACATTATATATTAATATATATTA
>JBLILW010000001.1:0-40034 GCA_047638435.1 Urechidicola sp. | reverse complement strand
TTATTGATCGATGAGATATTATTAGAGATGGGTTGGAATGGCACGACACAACGGGTGTGGCTTCAGGATCTCACTCAAAATGGCATACGCAAAGCCTTTAAACAGATTGGGGCCAACAATGACTACCAAGGGCTCTACGAAGCAGCCGTGAGCCGCTCCCGTTGCGACTGGTTGCTGGGTATGAATGTGACTCGCGCCTTCACACTATGTTATCAAAAGGCAGGTGGTGACGGGGTAATAAGCGTTGGCCGCGTGCAAACCCCAACACTTAACCTGATTGTGGAACGTGACCGCCAAATTGAAAATTTTGTGCCGCTACCTTATTACGCCATCAAAGCAAAGTTCGAGCATCAAAACGGGTGCATTGTTACCCACTGGGTTCCATCTGAAGATGATTCAGACCCAGACCGACGCTGCCTGAAAAGGGAAGTTGCAGAACAGGTTTGTGCAAAGGTTCAAGGTCAGACTGGCACCATCCGCAACTCATCGCGCAAGAACAAACGAGAGAGCGCTCCCCTGCCCTTTTCACTGTCTACCCTGCAGACGGTTGCCAACGCTAGATGGGGATATGGCGCCCAACAGGTTTTGGATGCTGCACAAAAACTATACGAAGAGCATAAACTGACCACCTATCCACGATCCGACTGCGGTTATCTGGCATCGGGACAACATGCAGACGCTAAAAAAATCCTCAAGGCCATTGGTGAGGCCAACCCACAACTGGTAAAAGACGCTGAACCATACCGTAAGTCTAAGGCTTTCAACGATAGCAAAGTCACTGCACACACCGGCATCATCCCCACCGCTAAACGTCCAGATGTTGCCAGACTCACACCGATAGAACGCAACCTGTATGGCCTCATTGCTCGCCACTATGTTGCTCAATTCTTACCAGATCACGAATACCAGGCCGTTGAAGTAGAGATAGAGTGCTGCCAGGAGACATTTACAAGCAAAGGAAAAAAGACCCTGGTCATAGGCTGGAAAGACGTACTGCCACCCCAGAAAAAAGAAGCAGCGGATCTACCTCTCGTCAAAAAAGGTGATACTACTTTATGCCAATCGGCAGAATTAACCGATAAGAAGACAAAACCACTGAGTCGATTCACCGAGGGAACATTGATCAATGCAATGGCCGGTATTGCGCGTTATGTCGAGAACCCAAAGGCTAAATCAGTACTCAGGGAATCTGCCGGCATTGGCACCGAGGCGACCCGCGCCTCCATTTTAGAAACACTCAAACAACGCAACTATATCCAGTTAAAGGGTAAGACAATTCTCTCCACCGAACATGGTCGACACTTTATAGACTCTGTTCCCGGTCGAATCAAAGACCCTGCCGTCACAGCCTGGTGGGAGCAGCAAATGAGTGAGATAGCCGAAGAAAATGCAGACGCCACACTTTTTCTAGAGAAGATGACCGGCTGGATGTGCAAGCTGGTTGCCTCAGCTACCCCCGAGCAGTTTGGTGCAGCGGCAAAGGCCAATCCAAAAAAAGAGTTTAGGAATGGGAATGATAATGGCAGCAATAACCCGCCCACCACAAAAATGATCAAGTTGGCTAAATCGCTTGCCAAAGATCGTAAGCTCAAACTACCACGGGGTTACACCAAGTCATTTGATATCACCCGTAAATTTTTAGATGCACAGCTGGGTTAGTCATCCTTAAGAGTAGGCTCCCGAACGCTTTTACTCCTAACCTTCTTCATTTCCACTTATCAGGTAACTATTAAGTCACTTTTGGCACAGTCAATATCGTTAGGATGAAAGGTTAAAGTTGATAGGCAATAGTTATCACTCGATAATTTTTTCCAATTGGACTGAGTCCTATAACAAGAGCAAGTTAATAGATAGCCCTTTAAAAACCTATAAACGTGTGGATCTGAACGTATATAATAATAGGGTGATATACGATCAGTGTTCCCCCACATGTAATTATGAGGAGGATTTTGTATGGATGATAATAGCTCGAACAACAACTATGACGAAAAAACCCGCACTCTGATCCAAGGAATGGTTGATGCTGAAGAAAAAGCGATCGCCAGTCGAAAAAAACAAACAGCCCCGGAACAGGAAGAATGTGAATGTAAGGATGGTATGTTCCCGAATGGGAAAATACAGCCAATGGCAAGTCGACGCCAATTTCTCGCGGCAACGGCTACCGGTGCGGCCGCACTGGCTGTTGGTAATGCAGCAAATGCTGCGGTCCCAGCAGGTTCAATGGACTATCCCATACAGGATGATGCAACCAAGGTACAAGGAAGGTTGACCAACGATGATGGGGGTTACGGATCCCGATCACAATTTGAAACCGAATCTCGCTGGCGCTTCCCTACAGCAACTAAAGAATCGTCCTGGACGATGACACCGCTAGATAGTGGTAATGGTATCGTTACCCCATCAGGATTGCACTTTGAGAGACACCACGGAGGTATCCCAAATATCAATCCAGCCAAACATGAATTGATAGTTCATGGGATGGTCGATGGTGCTCGAAAATATACCATGGAAGATTTAAAAAGATTTCCTTCTGTATCCCGATTCCACTTTATTGAGTGTTCCGGTAACGGGCTTACCGAGTGGCGTGAACCAACGTTGAAAACGGTTCAGGGCACGCATGGCCTGACCAGTACAACCGAATGGACTGGTGTGCCTTTATCAACCATATTACGAGAAGTTGGGGTGCAAGATGGTGCCGCCTGGATACTGGCTGAAGGTGCCGATGCAGCCGTAATGACTCGTAGCGTTCCTATCGACAAGGCCTGGGATGATGCCATGCTGGTGTTCGCGCAGAACGGTGAGGCAATTAGGCCCGAACAAGGCTACCCATTGCGTTTATTGCTGCCAGGGTTTGAAGGCAACACTCACATCAAATGGTTAAGACGTCTGGAGATTAGCGACAAGCCGTTTATGACGCGTGAAGAAACTTCAAAATATACCGATTTGTTAGATAGTGGTAAGGCACGTCAATTCTCATTAATGATGGAAGCAAAGTCTGTTATTACTTTTCCTTCAGGGGAAATGAAACTCCCAAAGGCCGGGTTTTATGAAATAAGTGGTCTTGCATGGACTGGCCGAGGTCGTATAAAACGGGTAGAGGTTTCAGTAGATGGTGGCGTTAGCTGGCAGCTTGCCGAGTTACAAACTCCGGTATTACCAGTTTGTCACACGCGATTTCGATTCCCATGGCGTTGGGATGGAAAACCGACAATATTACAGAGTCGTTGCCAGGATGAAACAGGTTATGTTCAGCCCACAATCAAACAACTTATCGACGAGCGTGGACTTGGCGGTGGAAAATATGGATCGATTTATCATTTGAATGGAATTCAAAGCTGGGCTGTTGCAGCGGACGGAGGTGTTAGCAATGTTCACCAATATTAAAATTTCGGTTTTTTTGAGTACACTTTCACTGTCTTTTATCTTAGGGGCAGTTCCAGTTATCTCGTCTGCAGCTTCTGGATACGGAGGCCCCTACAACTTTGGTACTCCGGCAAGTGCAGCCGATATAGCAATGATCGATATCGACGCAATGCCGGATGGTCGTGGTTTACCATCAGGTAGCGGTAATTACCAAACAGGCAAGGAGGTTTACACTGCAAAATGCTTAGCCTGTCATGGTGCCGATCTTGCTGGTGTAAAAGGAACAGGAGCCGCCGCATTAATTGGTGGCAGGGGTTCTCTTGCGAGTGGCAAACCTAAAAAAACGGTTGAAAGTTACTGGCCGTATGCTTCAACTGTTTTTGATTATGTTAAGCGGGCAATGCCTTTTAATGCACCCGGGTCTTTAAGCGACGACGAAGTCTATGCGGTAGTAGCTTATGTACTTGGTGAGGCTAATATATTTGATAGATCAGCGAGCCTAAATGCGAAAAGCCTGCCGATGATTGATATGCCGAACAAAGATGGTTTTATCTCTGATCCAAGGCCGGATGTCTTTAACTACGAGTAAATTCCTTATAGCATTAAATGAAGCAAACTAATATGACGGTGCACGGCATTTGTGCACCGTCAGTTAAACACTTCAGTTTGCCCAGATAGTCTTGGTGCAGTGGCAAGTAGTGAGTGTTGTGACCTCATCAAAAAAAAATTGCAATAAGATTCTTCGTAGCCTATATAAATTTCCTCTACGCTACTTTCCTTAACTTATAAGTGGTTTTTGTCCTGGGTGATAAATTTGCCTAATCTCGATCACATTATCAGTAACCCGATAAATAATCCTATAATGATACCTTCGCGTTATCTGAAAGCGTAAACCCAGACTTGGGGTTTGTGTTCCAATATTGGGAAACTTGTGAGAACCTCGGTCGAGTGTTTAATCTCTGCAGTACATTTCTAACCCCTGACAAGTTTGGAGCGATTCTTTTAGTCTAGAATTCATAGTTCCAACACTCTGTTCCTGACCAATCTATAAGTCAAACACCGAGAGCTATATGTATATAATCACCAATCTCGACCAACTCAATACTCCAACCCGAACATCAATGCGAAATCATTTGACCGAAAATACCTCGCAACCTATCAACCATTAATGTCGTTAAGTCACGCTTATTGGACCGAGAAATCAAAAGCCAGTGACTCTATTTAATACTTTAATATTAGTATATTAATAAGCATATAACGAATCAAATGGGAAAATGGTGCCTTTTTATTTCGGTTCAGCTAGCTAAATAGGCTAGAATTGCTTTTCGCGAGAGATAAAAGCACTCCTGACTCTTCAAACACCAACCCTAGGAATTTCTTATGAATCTACACGAATACCAGGCGAAAGAACTATTCCGTCACTACGGCATAGCTGTGCCTAATGGAAAAGTTGCTTTTTCTGTCCACGAAGCCGTTGATGCGGCCAAGTCGCTGAATGGCGATCGAGTCATTGTAAAAGCACAGGTTCATGCTGGTGGTCGTGGCAAAGCTGGCGGTGTCAAAATTGTCAACTCGGCTGAGGAAGCTGGTGAAGTAACTCGTGCCTTGTTGGGTACGAATCTAGTGACTTTCCAAACAGATGCAAATGGCCAGCCGATTAACCGTGTACTCGTCGAAGAAACCTGTGACATTGCCAACGAACTCTATTTAGGTGTTGTTCTGGATCGCGCACTACGCCGCGTAGTGATCATGGCATCCACCGAAGGTGGTGTAGAAATCGAAAAGGTAGCCGAAGAAACACCAGAGAAAATCCTTAAAGCAATCATCAACCCAATGACAGGCGTTATGCCATACCAATGTCGCGAACTGGCCTTTGGTTTAGGTTTGATTGGCGGCCAGATAAAGCAGTTTACAAAATTACTAACAGGCCTTGGGCAACTAGTTGTCGATAAAGACATCGCTCTGGTCGAAGTCAATCCACTGGTTATTACTGGCAGCGGCGACCTGTTGTGTCTCGATGGCAAAATCAATATCGATAGCAATGCACTTTTTCGCCACCCCGATTTAGTCGAAATGCGCGATAAAAGTCAGGAAGATGAGCGAGAGAACCGCGCTGCTGACTGGGATCTAAACTATGTTGCCCTTGATGGTGAAATAGGTTGCATGGTGAATGGTGCTGGACTCGCAATGGCAACAATGGACATCATTCAGCTAAAGGGTGGCAAGCCTGCCAACTTCCTAGACGTAGGAGGCGGTGCGACTAAAGAGCGAGTGGCCGAAGCACTCAAAATCATTTTATCTGATGACAAGGTAAAAGGTATTTTGGTCAATATTTTTGGCGGTATCGTGCGCTGCGATTTAATTGCCGAAGGCATTATCGCGGCCGTTGCCGAAGTGAATATATCGGTTCCAATCGTGGTTCGACTAGAAGGTACGAAAGCAACTGAAGGCACTGCGATATTAAATGCGAGTGATTTAAATCTAATTGCCGCTCAAGACCTGGGTGAAGCTGCCGCAAAAATAGTAGCAGCAGTAGGAGAAGTAAAATGAGCGTTTTAATTAATAAAGGCACTAAAGTTATCTGCCAGGGATTTACCGGTAAACAAGGTACTTTTCACAGCGAACAGGCGATTGCTTACGGCACAAAAATGGTTGGTGGCGTTACGCCAGGCAAAGGCGGCCAAACTCATCTTGACCTACCCGTTTTCAATACCGTTCGCGATGCCTTCAATGCAACTCAGGCAGATGCAACTGTCATTTATGTGCCCGCCGCATTTTGTAAAGATTCGATTATCGAAGCTGCTGAATCAGGCATTAAATTAATTGTCTGTATTACCGAAGGCATTCCAACCTTCGACATGCTAGAGGCAAAGATTGCAGTTGAAATGAGTGGCGCTAGACTCATTGGCCCCAATTGTCCTGGCATTATCACTCCAGATGAATGCAAAATTGGTATCATGCCTGGGCCAATGCACATGGCAGGTAAAGTCGGAGTTGTCTCGCGTTCTGGCACACTTACTTATGAGTGCGTTAAACAGACCTCTGACTTGAACTATGGACAAAGTACCTGTATTGGCATAGGTGGAGACCCAATTCCTGGCACCAACTTTATCGACGCGCTTATTTTGTTTGAAGCCGATCCTGACACCAAAGCAATTTTGATGGTTGGAGAAATTGGCGGCACTGCAGAAGAAGAAGCGGCTGAATTCATCCAGAGTAATGTCACCAAACCGGTTGTGTCATATATCGCTGGTGTAACTGCCCCCAAAGGCAAGCGTATGGGTCATGCCGGTGCCATTATTGCAGGAGGAAAAGGCACCGCTGCGGACAAGTTTGCCGCCTTAGAAAAAGCCGGTGTACACACTGTTCGCTCACCTGCCGAATTAGGCAAAGGCGTTCAGCAGGCCACTGGTTGGTAGTAGCTTAGATCGAAGAGTGTCGAGGTCGACAATGTAGTCTGCTTCGACACTTCTGTCATGCTAATTAATGATTAGACTATTCGCACTACCCCTCGTTTTAAGCTTAACGCTCCTATTTAATGCCTGCTCTACAGATCCACTCTCCAGAGAAGACGAAATAGCGTTAATGATTGATTGGACAATTGAAGCCGCGGAAAATCGCAGGGCCAGTGATTTTTCTGAGCTTATTGACCCAAATTTTCTAGACGTAAAAGGGCTTAACAAAAGCCAATTAATCAAACTGGTTCGGCTTTATTTCTTTCGAAATAAAAAGATATTTTTATTCACTAAGCTCGGGGAGATTGAATTTCCAGCTGAAAACAAAGCACACGTTACTGTACACGTTGCGATGGCTGGCAGTCCAATATCGGGCATCACCGCCCTCACCAGTTTGCGAGCCAGTATTCATCGATTTGATTTGGAACTAGTTAAACGGGACGAATGGCGGTTGCAGTCAGCTAGTTGGCGGCCCGCAAGTTTAGGCGACCTAAATTAAAGGGAATATATAGACCTATCTATTGATAGGGTGGCATCAAGTGAATGCCTTCTGTCAGTAAGGAGACACTGGCCTCTGCGCCTGCTTTAAGGTTATTTCGGCTCGCACTATGGGAACTAATCTTAAAGTTCAAAAAGACATTACCATCGCATTTAATCTTTAGACTAACTATTGATGTCTCACCTAGCACAAGCAACTCCTTGACAATACCGTGCACTGGGTTTTCGCGCTCACCGTGTGAGGGTCTACCGCGTCGGTGCATGATTATATGCGCTGGATGGATAACCCAATCCACGGTCGTACCCATAACAAAAGATTTATTCAATTCAAGCTCTAATAATAATCCATACCAGACTATTCTAGTGAGGCCTTGCTCTGGGTAATGGCCTTCAATTGTGGCTGAAAAAATATTTGTATGCCCCATCAACCTGGCCACTAAGGCGTCTACCGGATGACGCAATATTTCGGCTGGCACCCCATGTTGTAGTGTTTTTCCTTTATGTAATACGGTCAGTCGATCGGCTAACATGGCCGCTTCATCAAGGTCGTGTGTGACGAGTAAAATGGGAATTTTAATATTACGCCGAAGAATCACCAATTCCTGTTGTAGCTTGCGTCGTGTCATCTGGTCGACAGCCGAGAAAGGTTCGTCAAGCAGTAACACTTTAGGCTCACGCGCTAGCGCTCTTGCTAATGCGACCCGTTGACGCTGACCGCCTGACAAGTCGTCCGACATACGATGCTCCAACCCTTTGAGATTTACCTGAGCAAGCAATACTTTAGCTCTGGCATCCCGTGCATTACGGTCAATATGACCTAAAGCAATAACTACATTTTGCAATGCGCTTAAATGAGGAAACAGCGCATAATCTTGAAACACAAACCCGATGTGGCGGTTCTGCGTAGCTATAGAAATAGACTGCTGATCATCGAACCAAACTTCATCATCACATCGAATAAACCCAGTCTGGGGCTGATGCAAGCCTGCAATGGTTCTTAATATGGTCGATTTACCACTACCAGATGGCCCGACCAACGCCAGCAATTCGCCCGCTCGGCACTCTATATCGACCGCTAGCGGGATGGGTTGCTGTTGAGAAATTTTAATTGAAATACCGTTGCTAGCTTGATTGGTATTGTTCATCACGGCTGCTGCCGACGTCGATAGGTTAAACGATAAACAAACCCAATGGTGACTAATGAAAACACCAGTAAGAAAGCAGACATGGTGCCAGCGGTGTGATTGTCGAAAGCCTGCACTCGATCATAGATCGAAATAGCAATAGTTTTAGTCTCACCTTCGATACTACCGCCCACCATTAACACCACACCAAATTCACCCAATGTATGGGCAAAAGTGAGCGCCAATGCGGAGATCGCGCCCGACCATGCTAGCGGTAACTCGATACGCCACAAGGACTCGAACCGCGACAAACCACAGCACCAGGCGGCTTCACGAATATTGGCTGGGATAGCTTCAAAGGCACGCTGCATTGGTTGAATCGCAAATGGCAGGTTAAAAATCACTGAAGCCACCAGCAACCCATCGAAGCTGAACACTAGGTGATGACCGGTAAGAGAAAAATAGAATTGACCCAATGGTGAAGTCGCACCCATACCCAATAACAGGTAAAAACCCAATACGGTCGGAGGTAATACCAGGGGTAAAGCAATCAACGCTTCGAGCCAAGCTTTACCGGCAAACTGCCGCCAAGCGAGTAAACGGCCAAAGAAAATAGCCACCGGGAACAATATTACGCAGGTCCAGAAGGCCAGCTTTAATGAAAGCGTTAATGCTGTGGTATCCATCGCAGTTATTGACTCATGGGCTGGGGCTGACTCAAGCTCTGACTTTCATATCCGAACTGAGTGAATATTGCCTGTGCCCGAGCACCGTTAATAAAGTCGTAGAGCTGACTGGCAACGTCACCGGCACCTTTGAGCAAGACCATTCGCTGTCCAATCGGCTGATGGCTAGATTGAGGAATTAACACCACTTGATTCGATTCGGCAATAATCGGAGATATCGCCAATGCATAAGGCACAATACCGCCCTGAGTCGACCCACTAACAGCGAACTGAGTAGCTTGGGATGCATTTTCTCCTTTCACTATGAAAGACTGAATCGCATTCCAGAGTCCATATGTTTTAAGTGCCTCGCGTGCCGCACGGCCATAGGGTGCATGATTGGGATTGGCAATCGCGAAGCGGGTAATTTTATTGTTGTCGAGCGCCAGACTTAAACCGCTTAAATTATCACCCGGTTTAATCTGGCTATTTTTAGGCACCACTAGCGCAATACGGCCTTGAACATAGATAACACCAGAATCAATCGTCAAACCCCGATCGACTAAAGCGTTAACATAAAGTTCATTGGCCGACAGGAACAGCTCGAATGAAGCGCCTTGAATAATCTGTCGTCGAAAATTGCCAGAAGAGCCAAAAGTAGCTCGCACAGAATGCCCTGTTTGTTGTTTAAACTCAGCCAGCACTTCAGGCAAAGCAAACTGCAAGCTCGATGCAGCTGCAATGCTGGGCACTTGACTTGCCTGCCCAACGAAAGGCAAGAGCAAGACAGTAAAATATAGGGGCAACCATTTGATGTTCATCAATGCCGATTAACCTATAAAACCATGAACATTAGCCACGACACTGCGGCCTAATGCTTTGAGGTTATTGCCACCTTCCAGTGTCGAAACTATTCGCGCCAAACATTCCCGGTGAGACTCCCCCATATCATGTTCGCCACACAATGCATGGTAAGTAGTGCCGAAAGCCATTAGGACTCGCCAAGCTGCTGTTTTAACTCGGCGACCTCTGCTTCCAGGTCACTTAATCTTTGTGCCAGATCAGCCAGACTCAATCGTGACGAGGGTTCACTGCTTTTTTTGGTATGAAGCGTTTCAACATAGGCCTCGACATCAATAACGCCAGAAAATAAATGCATATATTCTGCATCTTTGCGCCCAGGTGTTCGGGGTAACTGAACCACCAACAGATTATCATCACGCGTCATCAATCCCGTCAATGCCTCGACAACGGCTGCGTTATCAGCAAACTCATGTAACCGTCCGCTATGCGCGCGAAGTTCGCCGGGAGTTTGCGGGCCTCGCAATAAAAGCAGGCAGACAATGGCATACTGGGCTTCATCAAACTGCAGTTCGCTATAAGAAGTATTACAAAACCGATGGCTGTATTTTTCGATACCTCGACTAAAGTTTTCTTCGATTCTGACCAAGTGTTTATCCGATAAACCACGAACAGTGTGCTGCACCACGCCTTGCGTTAACGTCATCACTGGGCTACGAGCCGACTTTTGATTGCAGGCATTGGTTAATGCATTCAATGTCAGTGGATACTGATCGGGTGTTGTGATCGACTTTTCCATCAAACAACCAGTAATACGAACTTCATTTACAGAAAGATTTATTGAAACCATCGGCTTTTAACCTTCTCTTTTATATGTGTCTATTGTAGCAAATATGTGTCGCAAAATTTAGTCGCTATATGGTACTGCAAAGCCATGCCCGATAGTTGAGCTTTAACAAACTATGTTAAAGAATTAATACATAGCTCTAACCAACGTTTCAAAATGACACTACGATATTTTTGGCGATGAATGATAAAGTAGAATTGCCGTTTAAAATTTCGGGTCGGTGTTTTCAGGGGCAACAGTCGACCTTTTTCAAAGGCATCGTGCAAAGCCACCTTTGACAGACAACCAATACCCAACTTAGATTCAACCGCTCGTTTTATAGCTTCCGTGTGTTGCAGTTCGAGGCTTATATCAAGTTGAGGTAACAAGCCATGCATGGCTCGATCGAAAGTCTGACGTGTGCCCGACCCTTTTTCACGTAGAACCCATTGTGCCTGCAGCAGATGTTCATTATTTATCCTTTGAATGGCTGCCAAGGGATGATCAGGTGCGCAAAAAACAATTAATTCGTCATCTTGCCAGGGAGTTACATCGAGCTCAGGATGATTAATCTCACCTTCTATGAGTCCAATATCAATTTCGAAGTTAATAACTTTTGCTGCAATACTTTCGGTGTTTTCAACTTGTAACTTTATTTGAGAATCAGGGTGTAAACGCGTGTATTCGGCCACCAGGTCTACAGCCAGGTAATTACCAATCGTCAATGTTGCACCCACTTGTAGCAGGCCATTCTCGGCTTGTTGCTGGAGTAGTAGTTCTAACTCCCTGGCCTGCGTCAATAGTGCTTCTGCCTGTGGGCGTATCAACTTGCCTTGGTCATTCAATTGTAATCTTTTTCCAATACGGTCAAACAACATCACATCGTAATGTTGTTCAAGCCCCTTTAACGCATTGCTGGCAGCCGATTGAGTCATGAATAACTGGTCAGCAGCCCGACTAATATTGTTATGACTAGCCGTAGCCAAAAAAACTTCAAGTTGGCGTAATGTGTATTTCAAAACATTCTCATATATTCATAAAACATATTAATGATATCAATTTAACCTGTTTTACAGATATAGTAAATATACAATAGAATAAGGTATTTAATAACATTAGGTCATAGAAATGAAGTCATACAACACCGAACAAATTACCGGTGTTCACCATTGGAACGAAAGTTTGTTTAGCTTTACCAGCACTCGCAACCCCGGATTTCGATTCAAAAATGGCCATTTCATTATGATTGGCCTACAGCAGGAAACTGGGCCGTTGATGCGCGCCTATAGTATTGCGAGCGCAAACCATGAAGATGAAATGGAGTTTTTCAGTATTAAAGTAGCGGATGGGCCACTGACATCAAAACTACAAAATCTAGCCGTTGGCGACCAAATTCTGATGAGTCAAAAACCGACTGGAACACTAGTAACTGATGGCTTACTGCCAGGCAAAAACCTTTATCTACTTAGTACTGGTACAGGGCTTGCGCCGTTCATGAGTATTATTAAAGACCCTGAAATTTATGACAACTTTGACCGAATCATTTTAACCCACAGTGTGCGCTGGAAGTCAGAGCTGGCTTATCAGGACTTAATCGAAAACCAATTGCCAAACAACCCCTACTTTGGCGACAGTGTTCGCGAGAAACTACTCTATTATCCGACGGTTACACGTGAACCCTATCGAAACAATGGCCGCTTGACTGAACTGATGAAGTCAGGAAAGCTTTTTCTTGATCTGGGCTTGCCCAAGCCTAATATCGAAGATGACCGGTTTATGATTTGCGGTAGTCCAGCCATGCTGAAGGATTTAAGCGGTATGCTTAATAGCCATGGATTTACCGAAACGCGACAAGGTGTTCTGGGCCAGTTCGTGACCGAGCGTGCTTTTGTCGAGTCATAAAAATGTATTTGAATGATTTTATATTTATTCTAATTTGACCTTTAATTTTAGCCTGATATAGACAATGATCAGGCTATCAGCGCCCACAATGGAATGAGAACAGTTAACAAATTCTCTCAGAACCGAACCTTTCTCTAACCCATATTTTTCTTTATGCCACTTTCTATTTTTATAGCTGCCCTTATACTAATCTGCTTTAAAAACTAATCTCCCCCATGATCTCCAAACAACGATTACAACAGGCTGCCGACAAGGGTATTATCCAAAATAATCAAATCGAGCCGTTGTTCGATTTTCTTGGTGATAATACTGTCGAAACAACCGCCAACCAGGAAGAGCCTTTAAAGTTCATTCGAAGCTTTGGCGATGTTTTTATCACATTTGGTATAGGCATACTCATATTTGCAATCAACATGCTAGGGCTTTCGCAGTACGAATATCTAGTCCCTATCATTGGCTTTATCCTAATAGCTGAATGGCTAGTCCGAGTTCGAAAACTAGCCTTGCCAGGCATGGCAATTCTGATCGGAATTCTATTTTTTGTACATCAGGCGATTAACATTGGGAGTGAACAATCGGCTATTTGGTCCTTTGCCCTAATCGCTGCCACGAGTCTGGCGTTTTATGTTCGCTACAAAATGCCGTTTAGTCTGCTGCCTCTTGCTGGTGCACTGATAGCGATAGCGACTATCATGATTGGGGAATCAGTATTGTCAGCCCCCATTATTTTTTCAATCTTAGGATTAGTCGTATTTACGGTAGCGATGCT
The DNA here is from genome assembly GCA_047638435.1 of Urechidicola sp. Taxonomy (GTDB): domain Bacteria; phylum Pseudomonadota; class Gammaproteobacteria. The sequence continues at coordinate 26,631 of JBLILW010000001.1, read as the reverse complement.
TTTTGACAGCCAAGATACCAAACGGGAAACCCACCTCAGTGATAGTGCATTCTGGCTTCATTTACTCGCCTCTCCTTTAATTGTGCACGGTGCCATGTTGTCGATGCTATTTGGAGACCATGCCTGGCTTCAAGTCATCAATAAAGAGATTATCATCGTCGTCTTTTTTATTGTTTTTATGCTACTGGCATTGATGCTGGATCGACGAGCGATGCTTATTTCGACCCAGATATATATGATTTATGCGCTTACCCAACTCGTACAGGGACAATTCAATAATAGTCAGAATTTGATGATTTATATATTGATGGTTCTTGGGGTGTTCATTATATTTTTCGGTACTTTCTGGTACAAAACCCGACGTCTTATTTTTGGTTTTATGTCGGGCAGCACCTTTAGTCGCTATGTACCTGATTTCAAGATACAGGACAATAAGTGATGAACCTGATGGGTTCGGAGATACTCAAAGTGGAAACGCGGGTTGTTCCAATGATGTTTTCGACGGCAAAAAAACAGCCCATAGACTAACGAAAATGTAATGCCTGAGATCAGTATCGCTGCCCATCCTTGACATGTCTCAGGAAAACTAGCGGCATCAACAAGCCCCGTCAATGACACTAGAATACGGCCGGGAATGACTGGGCTGATCGATTCCAAGTTAAGTCATGGCATACTTCTAAGTAGATCCAACACTGCGTAAAACTATCAGCATTCTATTCCTAAGAGCGACAATACAGAATTTTTTTTAAATGGTGCTGAAATCTCTCGAGTTCGAAAGACGTTCATCTATTGGCAGAACAAAAAAAACTTCCATTTTTACGCAAAAAACCGCCACTAAAAGTGGCGGTTTTAAGATTAACAACTGATTGATACCCTGACTACCAGATCAGGTTATGATCAAAAGGATTAAACTGATTGCATACTCAGCTCGCCACTCACATCCTCACCTTCCTTGTCTCTAAGTCCATCACTGTATAACGCTTTAAGCAACGCGATACCCATCAGGATCATCATAAACGAGAAGGGTATTGCGCCGACAATCATCGCTGCCTAGATTGCGTTTAAACAACCAGCCAATAATAACGAAGCGATCACCGCGGTTAAGATAAGTCCCCAGATAATGATGTGGGCTTTACCCGCAGACTCTGATGAACCACCAGCACTAATCGTATTAACCACGAGTACCGCTGAATCCACTGAAGTTACAAGGTAAGTCAGTAGCAAGACTACAATCAAGAAGAACATGATGCCCTTACCCGAATCTAACATAACATTGACCACTTCATAGAGCTGTGCTGTAAAGCTTTTCGCAAAAATTGCACCTTCTGCAACACCACTCAATTCAAGATCAATCGCAGTTCCACCTAGTAGTGAAAACCAATGAAAACACATTAATGAAGGTGCGATTATCGCGCCCAGGGCGAACTCACGGATGGTTCGGTTCTTAGATATACGCGCCAAGAAGATACCAACGAAAGGTGCGAAAGCAATCCACCACGCCCAATAAAAGATAGACCACCAGCCTTGCGACTCAGCAGGACTGCCAGAGCCATCTGCAGGGAATACAGTGAAAGTTAATGCTGGTAGGTTAATAACATAAGTAAAAATACCTTTGCCAAATAATTCCATCACAAGCATTGTAGAACCAAAAATCGCGAAGAATATTAGCAGGCCAAAAGATAGAACCATGTTGATATTACTCAACCATTTAATTCCTTTACCAACACCCGATAGTGCTGACAAAGTCGAACAGACCATAACAACAGCCAATGCAATCAGAAGAGATGCCGTCGAAGGCCCGCCCTCGCTTGACATAAGCCATTCTGTACCGGTGATGTTGTATAGACCTGACGAAAATGACGCCAGACCCAAGCCTATGTTTTGAGAAATGCCTAGAATAGTCGCCACGATTGCAGTCACGTCAACGATGTGACCGAGATTGCCTTCCAGTGATTTACCAAACTAAGGGGTAAGCGTTGAACGAATCGTTAAGGGTAATCCGCGTGAATAGCTGAAGAACGAAAGGGCAATTCCCACTAATGCATAACAGGACCAGGCACCAATACCCCAGTGCAAAAATGAGTATTTGTAAACCGACTCTAGTGCCGATTCTGTTTTAGGCATAACGAGCCCATCAATGGCACCTATAGTACCCGCAGCCACCTGTGCACTATATTCAACCGAAATATCAACACCCTCGGCTAGTGTGATACCAGAAACACTAAATGCAGCTTTAACTGACTGTGCACTCATTCGAATATCTGGATTGTCGGCAATATGCCACATTGGTTCACCAGACGCATAACCCAGCATTCCAATACCGGCACCGAACATCATCGAAAACCATGAGAAATTTGAAAAATCTTGCTTTTCGTCACCAACACCTAACTTAATCTTCCCCCACTTAGGGTGAACCGAAATGATGATGCAAACAATAATGAAGAATGCCACTGCCCAGGTGTAATAATAATTCAGATGGGCAAACGACCAACTTTTCATATTACCGAGGACTGTGCCTGCGGCTTCTGGATCATAAACACACCAAATAACGATCAAGGCAATGATAAGCTTCGATGCCAGTGCGACTAAACTATTAAACCCACTATAGAACCCGTCTTTCGACAGCCCTATATTGAGTTCTTTTAACGGTGGTGAAATAGCCAAGATATTCTCGCCTTTATCTATTTATACTGCAAATGATTCAATTTGAATCGATTTATTTTAATTGTCTTTTAATACTATTTTTATAGATGTGAACCATCAGAAGCACAATTTAGGCCGGAAATACGACGCAATATATGACTATTCTACGATCTCGAAAAATTTCCACATCACCACCCAGCTCAGGCCAATTTTTAGTATTTGGGTACTCCATTACCGGGTGAAGCTGACAACTTAGAACAAAATTGTCTATAACTCCCTGCGCTACTGCCTTCCAAACTGTGATTCAAATACTCGCTATTATTAATAAACATGGTTCATATTCAGGCAATTAGAAAAACCTGTTATAGTTTTCAGTAAATCTGAATCACCCACGTGGCGAAGTAAGTAATGATTAAACAAGAACATTTACGCTGCTTTGTCGCAGTAGCCGAACTTGGTAGTATCAGTGCCGCAGCAAAGCGCCTTTTTCGATCACCCTCTGCGATATCAATGACAACGACCAATCTGGAAAGCGCATTCGGTCATCCACTATTTGAGTCAGACAGTAAATCTCGGCTCACACCTTTTGGTGCCTATGTTTTTGAAGTCGCCAGCGAACAAATAAAACGGTACGACATCTCGATTGCCAGTATGCACGCCTATGCTCGCAACGGCTTTGGTCGGGTTGATATTGCTGCAGTGCCCTCCTTTGCCAATTGCTACTTACCCGGCTTACTGACTGAATTCATCGCATCTCATCCAAATATTACCGTATCTATTAGAGACAACAGTTCAGCACACATTTACAGTTTAATTGAAAAAGGCGACATCGATATTGGTATCGTCAGTCCTCGAAAAGAAATTCTAGCCGTCAAATGTCAAAACTTATTAACCGATCCAATTGGTGTTGTTTGCAATCGTTCACATCCACTGGCTTCACTCAACAGACCATTAACCTGGTCGGACATCAGACGTGAAACTTTCATTGCTAATGGCACTTGTCACTACATTCAGAACGAAGAATTTCAATCCATCGTTACTTCGGCTGATATCGACGTTCAAAACACGACCTCGTTGCTGGCGATGATTGCCGAAGGTGTTGGCATTACGACATTGCCCAGGCTAGCAGTCTCTGCAGATCGAAAAGATGTTGTATTCCTAGCCCTGGAATACATAAACCTGTATCGCACTATCGGCATCATCACACCCACTGATCGCAGTCTGTCGCCTGCAGGCTCGGCATTTGTTGATACGGTGATCAAAAGATTTACGGTTTAGCACTCAACTGCAATATTTTCATATGGGTTTCAATTCGCACCTTAAAATAGTGATGAACTCAAGGCGAGGCTTGATGTAACCTAATGATGGCTATAACTGAGGCTGGTATTATCCAAGCTATACAACGCCCATTCCGACTAGCATCCTGTTGGTTCGAGAATCATTCGGAGATTAAATCAAATCCAGTAAAGTTCTAAACTTGGGAGGATTTCGAATGATGAAATGAATGCCCTCTTAGATATACCATTTACTTTATACCCTATTCGAATTACCTCCCATAAAGTCAGACGAATCTAACTCCTTTCAATTAGACGGAGTCGTCTAGTTCAATAGACAAAAAAATCCCGCTGCAAAGAGCGGGGTTTAAATTTACAACGATAAAGGGAACTTACTTGGAAAGTTCCTTACTTGCCTTGCTAAGCCCAATCCAAAGGCTGACACACATCACAAGTAAAACTATGGTGAATGGCAATCCGGTTGATACTGCCATCGCCTGTAGAGCACTCAATGCTTCAGCACCACCGACCAACAACAGTACAGCGGCAACCAATCCTTCGAATACACACCAAAAAACACGCTGTGAAACGGGTGCATCTGTTTTACCACCGGCGGTGATGGTATCAATAACCAGTGACCCAGAATCGGACGATGTTACGAAGAAAACTAAGACTAGAATAATACCAATTAAAGATAAGACTCCTGACAATGGAAAGTCTGCAAGCATATGGAATAATTTTATTTCCTGTGCTGCAGAAGCAACTGGCGCTGCGGCATCTGCAATAACCTGAGTGACAGCGGTTCCACCAAAAGTTGCCATCCATACGATACAAAGTATGGTTGGAACCAAAATAACGCAAATCAAGAATTCTCGTACAGTTCGACCACGCGATACTCGGGCGATAAACATACCTACAAATGGTGACCATGAAATCCACCAGGCCCAGTAGAAAGAAGTCCAGCCCTGAGAAAAGTTAACGTCTTCACGCCCAAATGGCATTGATAGTGGAATAAACTCTGTTACATAAGCACCAGCACCAGACATCAAGGTGGAGAGAATCTCGGCAGTAGGCCCTAGAAACAGAATGACTAGCAACAGCAGTAGTGCGAGACCCATATTAATTTCAGACAGAATTTTCACACCGCCATCCAAACCTCGGATAACCGATATCATTGCGAGGGCGGTAATGCAGCCGATGAGTATCACCATTGCCACACTTCCTGTACCCCAACTATATAAATAACTGAATCCTGCCAGTGCTTGCTGTGTACCAAATCCGAGTGATGTCGCCAAACCAAATAATGTCGCAAATACGGCTATTATATCGATCATATGACCCGGCCAGCCCCATACCCTTTCTTTTAGTAGTGGGTAAAAAGCAGAACGTAAAGTCAGTGGTAAATTACAGTTAAAGGAGAAGAATGCTAACGCCAAACCCACAACGGCGTACATTGACCAAGGGTGAAGTCCCCAATGGTAAATAGTCGCAGCCATTGCCAAATCTTTAGCTGCTGCAATGTCTCCTGCAGCGGCACCCAGTGGCGCCCAGTCAGTACGGACACCATTCTCACCTACTGCTATCCCTCCCATTGAGGAGCCGAAATGTGACATTGGCTCTGAGACACCGAAAAACATAAGTCCGATGCCCATACCAGCAGCAAACAACATCGCAAACCAACCAACATAACCATAATCAGGTTTTGCTTCCTGCCCACCTAAGCGAACCCTGCCTAACGGAGAAACACAGACAACAAGTGCAAAGAGGACAAAAATGTTACCTGCCGAAAGGAAGAGCCAGGAAAAATTACTAGTGATTGTAGACCGTAACCAGGCAAAAAATTCAGCCGCCCCATGTTGAAACATTAATGTAATGATAACAAAAGCAACGATAGATATACCGGATATTAAGAAAACTGGGTTGTGTATATCAAACCCAAACGGGGTAATATTGTCCTGCCCAATTTCATAATCTTCTTCTGGCTGGCTATTCATAAAATCTCCTTGTTTATTAAATGTACGATACGAACCTCTATGAAAAATATAGATAAAGTTACATGCTTTATTTAAAGCATCAGGAATCCCTTTACTAACCTAACATCTTAGAACTCGTAATGATACAGCTCCAATTTTGAGCAGTTGAAGAAAATTAAATAGCGGAGTAAAACGATATAGATCTATAATTGAAACTAATGTGTGACGCCTGTCATCCAAAGCCTAGGCATTTATCAGGTGTTGTTAACGTTTGAAAATGAACAATCAGAACTCAAAAAAAGTAAAGCACTCGCATCACTATTTGATGCGAAATAGTGATGCATATAGCTAAGTCTGCTATTACCAATTTTATACACTGCCTCTCCCTGATTACCATCCTGACGGGTGGCATATATTTCAGGGGTCACGTTAGAGCCAACGCTAGAAAAAATTTTAGAATGATGAAATGAATGTCCTCTGATCTCACCCTGCCCATAATTCACAGCCTGTAAACCAACGCTTTGAAAACGAGTTTTCATTTCACAACTAGCGTTCAAGATACCGCAGACTCTTCCATATTCACCAGCGGTATTGAGAATACTATTGCACAGATACATCATGCCACCACATTCAGCTAGAATTGGTTTATTTTGACAATGGTGATCAAAAATGCTAATTCGTGTTTGATCTGAATTTGACAATTCGTCGAGGTGCAACTCTGGATAACCACCGGGTATCCAGAGCGCATCACACTCGGGTACAAGGTCATTCTCGAGTGGTGAAAAGTAACTTAGCTTGGCACCCGCTTCTTCCAACACCTGTTCGTTCATCGGATAGATAAAGCTAAACGCAGCGTCTCTGGCAATAGCAATTGTTTTGCCTTCGAGCGAGCGAGCATTATCTGAAATTTTAAAAAATGAGTTTGGAGATGAAAAGATTATATTAGTCAGAGGCACAGAAATTTCAAACTCATCAAGCGCATCTGCAGCCTGATCGAGCTGTTTATCTAAGTTTTTAATATCGCCCGCTTGGACCAGACCTAAATGGCGCTGAGCAATTTCAAACCGTGTATCACGCCGAATACTCCCCGCATAACAATCACCAATGGCATGTGACATTAATAAGTCATGGTTGTCACTTCCCACTTTATTACCAATAACAGCGGTAATATTTGCACCCACATCAAATAGGCGCATTCCCGATACGATGGCAGCTGCCGTTTGAGCAAACTTAGCCACATCAAGAATTAAAGTAATAGGTAGACCGAATAGTTGGCAAAGTATTGCATTGCTGGGTTGATTGTCATGCAACCCCATCACGCTCTCTACTAAAATAACATCATTATAAACCGAGGCTTTTGTCAATAATTCGAGGCAATGCTGTTCGCCCATTACCCATAAATCGAGGTTATAAACGACCTTGCCACTGGCGACTTCATGAATCGTTGGGTCCAGATAATCTGGACCCAGTTTGAATACTTGTACACGTAGCCCCTTATTCCTCAGCTGCCTGGCAAATGCCGCGCAGAAAATAGTCTTACCTTGTCCTGACGAAGGTGCAGCTATGAGTGTTGCCTGGCATGACGTCGGTTCTGTCATCATTTAATACTAAACAGGCGACGTCTCAGTGCTGCCAATGCTCTCAGGACCGATCGCCTGCATGTTACAGATACCAAGCTGCGCTAGAGCAATGCTGGTTTCCTTGGCAAAAACATCGCTCATCTGGTTCAACCCATGTTCGCCCCTAGCGGCGATTGCAAAAAGCAATGGTCGTCCAAGAAACACATAGTTTGCGCCCATCGCATAAGCCTTAATGATGTCTTCACCACTTCTAATACCCGAATCATAAAACAGCGGATAATCTGGTCCAACAGCATCTCGTATGGCTTTTAGTGCAATTATGGCAGGCGGTCCACTGTCAAGTTGACGACCACCATGACTGGACACTTGTATAGCATCAACGCCACTGTTTTTCATTTTCAACGCGTCATTAACATTCAGTACACCCTTCACGACTAGCTTTCCCTTCCACTGATTCCGTATACGGTCTAATAATGACCAGTCTGCCCCTGCACGGCTCGCGGTTCGCTCGAATGCACCAAACTCGCCACCAAAATTCGCCAGTTCAGGTCGGCCCTTTACTAAGGTTGTTAATGACCATCTGGGATGCATAGCAAAATCAATAAATTGTTGAGTTCCAATCTTAAATGGCATGGTGAAGCCACGTCTAAGCTCACGCGGACGACGACCGACTTCTGGAACGTCAACCGTTAGAACTAAAGTGTCATAACCAGAATCTTCAGCTCGCTTAATTAATAAATCAGATTGCTCATGATTGCCACTGAAGTAGAGCTGAAACCAAGCGTTTCCTTCTGCGATTTCGATCATTTTTTCTAGAGAAGTCGAAGCAGCAGTCGAAACACCCACTGGAATTTTATTTTTTGCAGCCAATTTTGCCAGCATCAAATCAGCACCAGGCATCGACAAATTGCACATGCCCATGGGGCTAACGCCAAAAGGCAGCCCCACCGTTTTATTAAATAGACTAACGGATAAATCTCGGTGTTCCACATTATTTAATGCGCGAGGAGACAGCTCAATATCACGCATCAAGTCTCTATTTCGCTTCTCACCGAACCCATTACCTGCTGAGCCATCAAAATAATCAAAGATCATCCAAGGTAAACGTTGTCGAGCTAAAGCCCTTGCATCTTCACTGGAGTGTATTAATTTCAAAACGTTGAAACCTAAGGTAGGGGGACATACAGGACATAACGAAATAGCATATAAAATACAACCATAATCAGTGCCCCAGAGCCCAAATAAACGATTAAGGCTTTTAGCGACCAGCGATCATGCATTGCGGCGACCATGCCACCAACAAAGGAGATAACAGCCGCTAGAAGGAAGCCAATATAAGGCATTGCAAAGCAAGTCAGCAGCATAGTGCTAACGAGCAACAATCGACGCCACCAGCTACCGCGACCAAAGCCTTCATCTGCCATTGGTCGAATTAAGTTTTGAAGAGTAGAAACCGATGCACATATTATTAACAATATGGCGGCAGCTTGAGGAAACACACTGGAGTCAGCATCGGTATAGGACTGCGTGTCGTATAGGGTTAAAAAACCGGCCAGAATAAAAAATATAGAAACAATTAAAGACCCAAAATTACTGCCTTCAACGCTTTTTTTGTCATTATTGTAGCTATTGTCCCGGTTCATTTCATCGCTCGCTGTCGCCTTCCAACAAATAAGGGATAAAAAAGTGACAATAAAGTAAATGCAACAATGGCCTGTGAAATTGGTCGGCCAAAAAACATACCAATCAAGTCGTTGGTCGCAGAACCAATAATCCAGCTTTGAACAAAACCCTGCTCAGCGATAGGCCCCAAAATCAAGCCCAGCACTATTGGCGAAGCAGAAAAACCAAATCGGCCGACAATCCAGCCAAAAATACCTAAACCAATCATAATCCCAACATCTGAAATGCTGTTATGAATTGCAAATGTGCCTATTATTGTCATGAATCCCACGGTCGGCACCAATACTGCCTTTGGAATAGTCACAATTGATTTATACGCATATCGACCAATGAGTAAGCCCACTGGCAACATCAGAATTGTAGCGATTAATAGGCCATAAATAAAAGTATAGGCTATAGAGTCACCACCTGATTGGAATAGTGTTGGTCCCGTTCTGACGCCCTGAACCAGCAAAGCACCTAAAATAACAGCATCGGGCGGGGTGCCTGGTATGCCCAGCACTAATGTGGGAATAAACCCACCCCCTACTGTTGCATTGTTAGCTGATTCGGTTGCGATGATACCGTCAGGTTCGCCTTCACCGAATTTTTGATCTGGCGACGCATTACGTTTGGCTTCTGAGTAGGCGACCAATCCGGCGACTGAACCGCCTGCACCGGGCAGAATACCCACCAGCGTGCCGATAATTGATGAGCGTATTAAGTTAACTTTGGACTTCATTGCAATTGCAGCAGCTTCACCAATACGGACAGACTTAACGTCATCTTCTATTTTCAGATGCCTATCAGGTACTGCAACGAGATCGATTAATACAGGGATGCAATACAGGCCAATCAGCGCACCCACGACACCAAACCCACTAATAAGTGTCTGACTGCCAAATGTCAGTCGTATATCAGCCGAAATTTCGGCAACACCAACGGTAGAGAGAATAAGCCCGAATGCACCACCAGCTAACCCCTTCATTAAATTACCATTTGAAAGTGCGGCAATGAGTGACAAGCCAAAAATAGACAACCAAAAATATTCACCTGGTCCAAATGCGAGGGCAACTTCTGATAGCGGTGGTGCTAAAAATAACAGTGCCATTGCACCCACTAGGCCACCGAATACGGAAGCAAAGCAAGCCAAAGCGACGGCTAGATCACCATCACCACGTTTTGCCATCGGATAACCATCAAACGTTGTTGCGATTGCTGATGGTGTACCGGGTGTATTTAATAAAATGGCGGCGTAAGCACCGCCATAAATGGCACCCGTATAAATGGCACCGAGTAAAATAAGTGCCGAGGCAGGCTCCATACTAAAGGTAATGGGAACCAGCACTGCCACGGCCATAGTAGCGGTCAAGCCTGGGATAGATCCTATTATCGTACCAGCAACAACACCAAATAACGCCAGTGCGATATTGGTGAGTGTTAATGCAGCCAGAAAATTATCGATATCCAAGGTTCACCCCGTCTTAACGCAAACCAAAGCTACTTAATTAAACCTGCTTCACGAGCATCTTTCAGATACTCAGCAGATCGAGCCTTCATAAAGCTAGCCATTCCAGCTGCATCGACGTCTAACATTGCAAAGCCACCTGCTAACATCTTCTTCACAAATGCAGGGTCGCGGTTTATTTTTCCAATCATGTCAGACCACATTTTAGTGGTATCAGCACTCGCTGACTTAGGTAATGCAATACCTCGATAGGCACCACCGACCATATCGTAACCAAGCTCTTTAAAGGTAGGTACATTGGGAAACAATGGATGACGTTTTTCCATCGCAACCGCTAACATGCGAACAGCCGCGCCCTGCTTGGCGCCCACTGTAGAGTAACCCCATTCAGCTTTTACCTGACTACCCAACATAGCAGCGACTGCAGCCCCGGTACCCTTAAAAGGCACATAAGTTGTCTTAATATTAGCCATTTTATCAAACTTGATTTGCGCTAGATGATTAGCTGAGGCTTTGCCCGATCCAGATAGAGTCATCTGTCCAGGATTGGCTTTCGCAGCGTCGATAAAATCCTGAAGATTTGTGTACGGGCTGTCAGCTTTTACTACTAATGCGTCTGGCGTAAAATGGAACATATAAAAAGTATTCAGGTCATCAGTCTTGAAACCAACATTTTTTTGCGCAGGTTTAATAATAATATGCGGGAGATTCACCCCCATGATGGTTTGACCGTCACCTTTTTTGCCGTTCAATGAAGCCCAACCAACTGCACCACCGCCACCTGGCTGGTAGGAGACAACTAAATCCTGTCCAAACATACTTTTAAAGAATGGCTGCTGAAAACGAGCGGAGATATCAGATTCGCCTCCTGGACCAAATGGAATAATATAGTTAACCGGACCGTTGACTGCGGCCTGCGCAGAAAGGGTTCCTGCCATTGTCAATATTACGGCAGCACTGAAGGTTTTAATTACGGTTCTTCTTTTCATTACTCTTCCTCTGTTGTTGTAATTGAATGATACAAAATTATTATTATCTGAAATTTAAATGAATCAAACGCACTCTCTAAACGAACAACCCATTACTTACCATCGTGATAGGCTGCAGGCTGGTAACTTTAGAAACAAATTCAACTTAATTGTATAAAGTATTTAATTGTCCCCACCAAAAAATAATGAGTAACATTAGATACCTGCCGCCAATTAAATCGCTATGGATACAGGATGGTATAAAGAATATATTTATTCAATTAATAAAAACTTTATCTAATGTAAAACTTATCTTTATCAATCAGTCGACTTACTCATCAAATCCAACTTTGCAACTTGCCTCAACAATCGATCCACCAAGCGCAGCTTAAAACAATCTGAGCGAGTTAATGACTCAAGAAATCCTTTCCCATCGAAATATGACTGATTTGCATACCGCATAACTCATCAGACTAGAAATTAAAAAGCCATTAACGATTAGCCCTCGCATGAAATATAAACCCAATCGAATTCATCAGCAACTGTGCACCCAATATCGAAGTAATGCCAGTTGGATCGTAGGATGGTGCAATTTCAACTAAATCCATACCCACTATATTACCGCCATTACGTACGGCAACCGCCTGAATAATTTCAAGCACTTCGTAATATTGAAAACCACCATGGCTAGGTGTACCGGTGCCAGGCGCGATCGAAGGATCAAAACCATCGATATCAATCGTAATGTAATAAGACTCCGCATCAGGAATTTGATCAACCACACCCTGCGTACCGAGCCGGCGTACATCGCGTACCGATAAAATATTAGAACCCGCAGCGCGTGCAGCATCATAGTCGGAGCGGTTAGACGACGATACGTTACGAATCCCCATCTGGGTCATGCCCGTAATATGATTCATTTCCGATGCACGTCGTAATGGGTTGCCATGCCCGTAACGCACGCCATGGCGCTCATCGACAAAGTCTAAATGCGCGTCAAAATGTAGAATATGGATAGGCCCTTTATCGGCGAAGGCTTCTATTATTGGCGCATGCACCGAGTGGTCACCACCGATAGAAATTGGCATCGCGCCACTTTCAAGAATTTTGCTCACTGCGGCATAGGTATTGGCATGACTTTTTTCCATATTGGTATGAACAATATCAACATCACCCACATCAACTATTCGGCACTGTTCTTGCGACAGGTACAGTTTATCGTCTTCAAAATCATAAGCACCGCCATGTCCAAACGAGAATAACGTTGATGCCTCTCGCACCCCACGCGGCCCAAATCGAGCACCAGGGCGCCATTGGGTGCCCATGTCGTTTGGCACGCCAAGGATTGCCACATCAGCATCGATATTGTTCCAGTCAGTGCACACTGGAGATTTAGCAAAGGTGCAATGTCCTACAAACGGTAGATTTAAGCGGCCAGTTTCGTAATCATTCGACATAAGAGTATTCCTGCAGATTGTTAAGAACTTCACTTTACGAGTGCTTTTATATCGTTACAATAACCAATTTTATAACTAAACATCGGAATAATCCGAACTAATAGATGCAGCAAGTAAGCGACATTGACTTAAGATTACTGCAAGTATTCCTCACCGTGGTGCGCTGTGGTGGCTTTGCAGCCGCTCAACCCATACTCAATATCGGTCAGCCCACAATCAGCGAACACATGAATCGACTCGAAACACGTATTGGTGTGCGCCTATGCGAACGTGGGCGTGGCGGATTCAGACTTACTGAACCAGGCAAGCAGGTTCATCAGGCGGCACTACGTCTATTTAACTCGGTCGAGGATTTTCGGCATGAAATAAGTGATGTCGGCCAGCAGCTGCGCGGCAAACTTAATATCGGCATTATAGATAATACGATTACCAATACAGTTTCCCCCCTACCCTTAGCCATCCAGCACTTTAATCAACGCGCCAGCGAAGTCCAAATTCAGATTGAAGTCAAACCACCATTAGAACTGGAGCAAAGTGTTTTGCACGGACAGTTACATGCAGCCATCGGCCCTTATCCATTGCCTATATTGGGTCTCGATTACCATCCTCTTTTTGAAGAAAAACAGTATCTGTACTGCTCTAATAACCATCCTTTTTCGAGTCTAAAAAACATCAGTATGAAGACTATTCGTAGCGCATGTATAGTCGCCAGAAACTATCTGTATGCTGCTGATTTAAAAGTGCTTGGAGTCAATTCTTCAGGCGCATTAATCGACAATGTAGAGGCACAGGCAATGCTTATTCTGACCGGACAATACATCGGCTTTTTACCCTCGCATTACGCCGAACAGTGGGTACTCAAAAAACAACTCCAAACCTTGCTGCCGAACCAGTTACACTACTCATCAAACATGGCATTAATCGTAAAATCTGGTGGTTTTCGATCACCTGTTTTGCAGGCCTTTCTTGATGAACTAGAAGTGTGAGCCAAAAGGATGAACTATCGTGCCAATGACCTGAGTCCTTTCGGATTAGTATTCGATGGCGCAAATAAGATAGTGAAAATGCGTTAGTCTCGGTAGAATCCACGGCCCAAGTAAGTTCAACCTAAGCAACTCAATCGACGCATGAATTTTGATAGACATTAACCTCGTTTTTAGCATCCTGACTCTTGGCTTCGGTCTTGGTTTACTCCATGCACTCGATGCAGATCATATTATGGCAATCTCGTCGCTTGCTTCTGGCCAGAACAATGGACAAGATTCTCAGAATAAAAACACATGGTCTATTGGCCGTATGGTTGGATTTTGTATACGCTGGGCTATTGGCCATGCTGTGGTTTTATTAAGTCTCGCCGGCCTATTTATCTTTGCTAAATTCGAACTCCCAGCCGTTGTGCCTTTATTAGCAGAGAAGCTCATCGGCGTCCTATTAATCAGCCTCGGTTGCTGGATTCTGTGGAGCTTGTGGCGACATAAGATCACGCTCGAAACCCACAGTCACGGCCACATTACTCATACCCACCTGGCGCAACCAGGCCAACAACACAAAAATCATCAACCTGTACTGGTCGGTATTGTTCATGGGCTGGCAGGCAGCGCACCTGTGTTGGCTATCATTCCGGCATTGGAAACAAACAACGCATGGCTTGGGCTCGCTTACGTGAGTTTATTTTCTCTCGGCGTATTAACCACCATGCTCGTGTTTGGCTGCTTTCTTGGTAAATTACAACGCTGGATATCAAATTGGGGACAGCGTATATTTCAAATCAGTCATATAAGTATTGCTTTTACATCAATCGCGTTTGGTAGCTTCTGGCTATTCGCCGCGTCTTAAGCACCAAACCGTCAGCCATTAATTCAATCATGCGAGAAGAAACAACCGAAAAAAAACAAAAACTGCGTAGCGGTTTTACCACAGGTGCCTGTGCTACAGCCACATCATTATCAGCCGCCAATTTGCTGCTAAACGGGCAACAGACGCTCAATTCAAGTATCACGCTGCCCAAAGGCCAGATCATAGACTTCAAGCTAGAGCACTGTGAAAAGCTAAGCGATAGCCGTGCCACGGCCAGTACGATCAAGGATGCTGGCGACGACCCTGACGCAACTCATTTAGCCACAGTCTTTGCGGAGATCGAATTATCGCCCAAAGCTGGCGTACGTTTTCATGCCGCACCTGGCGTTGGCACCGTCACCAGAGCCGGATTGTCCATTGCAGTCGGCGAACCTGCAATTAACCCAGTGCCTCGTCAAATGATGACAGATCACCTAACCAATCTGGCTGATATCAGTGGTTATACCGGTGGCTTCGAAGTCTCAATTGGTGTTGTTGATGGCGAAAAAATTGCCCTCAGAACCATGAATGGACGCCTGGGTATTGTTGGTGGATTATCAATTCTTGGCACAACCGGTATCGTCCGACCTTATTCCTGTGCCGCCTATATCGCATCCATTCATCAATCTATCGATGTTGCGCATGCCAACGGATTATTCGACATTGCCGCTAGCACCGGCTCGACTAGCGAAGCCTATATTCAAGCCCGATTGGGATTACCTGAATCAGCCCTGGTAGAGATGGGTGATTTTGTTGGCGCCGTATTCAAACATTTACGTAAAGTGCCTATGCAAAAACTGTCGATCTGCGGTGGCTTCGGCAAGATGACTAAACTAGCAGCGGGTCATAGTTCATTACACAGCCACGACTCGTCAATAGATTTCGATTTTCTGGCAAATTTGGCCGAGGAATTAGGCGCTACCGACGAGTTGATTAATACCATTAAACAATGCAACACCAGTCTCGAAGCATTAAAGCATTGCCAACAACATCAAATACCACTCGCCAACCGAATCAGTCAAATGGCACGTGGTCACTCGTTAGAAGCCAGCCATAACACAGTCGAGATTGACGTTTACTGTGTCAACAAAGCTGGCGAACTCGTCGGTAGCAGCCTGTGAAGATACTGATTCTAGGTGGCATT
This sequence comes from Urechidicola sp., assembly GCA_047638435.1. Taxonomy (GTDB): domain Bacteria; phylum Pseudomonadota; class Gammaproteobacteria. The sequence goes on along the minus strand of JBLILW010000001.1, from coordinate 10,626 downwards.
GCCGAATCTAAGCAGTTAGCGAGTGAGTTGATTGAAAAGAAGCATAACGTCATTTATAGCATCGTCGGTCTGGTGCGCACGCCCGAGCTCAACTGCGAGATTCATATCGGCGGCTTTAGCAGTGAAAACACCAATGGCAGCCAGGGTTTGGCTAACTATTGCCAAGCTCATAGTGTCGATCTACTCATCGACGCGACTCATCCCTACGCTGTCGAAATGTCAGCCAATGCAGTGACTGCTGCAAAAATAGTCGATATCCCATGCTGGCGCTATTCGCGACCGGGTTGGGATCAGTCCAAATATCCGAATTGGCATCAATACGATCAATGGGCAGACCTTGCGCCACAGATTGAGCGCTATCAAAAACCATTTTTTACGATTGGTGCCAGCATTTTGCAATATTCAGATCAACGCCCACAGCATCAACAATGGGTCATGCGATCTGCCAAACAACAGGCAGAAGTAAAAGGCATCATTCAAATCCATGCGATTGGTCCATTTTACTATGCGGATGAACTCGCGCTCATGCAGCAACACAAGGTAGATGCTCTAATCAGTAAAGACAGTGGGTGCAGCCGTGTCGCACAAAAGCTCGACGCAGCACTAACCCTCAATATACCGGTATACGTTCAGCTTAGGCCCGAGCTGGCACAGGCCGATCAATCATTCAAACTAATCGACGATTTAGTCGACGTTATTAATAATAATGACTAGTAATCAATATCAGAAATAGTAGAGAGTAACCTTGGAAGACTACATAAAAGATCCGCACAAAATTGAAGAAATGTCATTTGAAATGATTCGAGAAGCCACCAACTTGTCTGGCTTCACCGATATTCAACAACAGGTTGTGATGCGCCTGGTTCACACCAGTGGCAATCCAGAGGTCGCCCAGCAAGTGCGCATTAGTGACAACGCGATCAATGCTGGCATCGACGCATTAAACCAAAATCAGGCAGTTTTATGCGACGTTGAAATGGTCAAGCAAGGCTTGACCAAACGTTTTTTAACACAACAACCCCTGTGTTTTTTGAACCATGAAGACACTCCAAAAATTGCCAGCACCAGTGGCGAAACCCGCACCATGTCAGCACTCGAGCTATGGGCACCTTATCTCGAAAGCAGCATTGTTATTATCGGCAATGCGCCCACCGCCCTATTCCGCTTAATGGAAATGCTCGAAGCTGGCGCAGTTAAACCTGCGCTCATCATCGGCATGCCGGTAGGCTTTGTCGGTGCGCCAGAATCGAAGGACTACCTGTGGAATCATCACCAAGATTTAGGCGTAGAATGCATGACGCTTAATGGCCGTGTCGGTGGCAGTGCATTAGCAGCCGGTGCGTTTAATACACTGGTTCGACTTAAAAATGGGCTGAAATTTTAATCACAATGTCGAGTGGGATTCAACACAACACGAAACAATCAATCGAATGGCAAGGCGATGCTATCTCGGTGATTAGTCTTGGCTGTGACCGCTTAACTGCGTTAGCCCCTCAGGCGATGGAAGCCATTCAAAATGCCGAGGTCATTTTTGGTAGCGAACATCACTTTAATGAAATTACCTCGATAGAAACCAACGCTGTCAAAGTCCTCTTTCCATCCCCATTTTCAGAGCTGGCTAAAAAGATCGTCCAATATAAATCGTCTCAGTTATGTGTTTTAGCCTCTGGAGATGCCCTGTTCTTTGGTGTCGGTAGCTGGCTAATTCGTAATATAGGCACACTGCATTTAAACTTCTATCCAAACATTTCGAGCATTCAGGCCTGTTTTCACAACATAGGTATGCCCTGGCAGGACGCGAAAACAGTAACTCTTCATGGGAGACCGCTAAGCACACTTCGACGTTATCTAACCAATCGCAGTTTATTAGCGATTCTAACCGACAACAGCTCAAATCCTGTCGCAATCGCTAACGAGTTAAACCATCAGGGCTTTGGAGATTCGATGGTCTGGGTGTGCGAAGCAATGGGCAGTTCAAGTCAGCAAGTATCGAAGTTTAAGGCGTCCGAACTAGCAGTTGCCAGCCAGAGTTTTCAAGCTCTCAATGTTTGCATTGTGACACTCGACGGCAACACTCGTTTGCCCGCCTTCCCTGGCATACCTGACGAATTATTCTCCACTGGCTCCACCCCTGGGTACGGCATGATCAGCAAACGCGAAGTGCGGCTTTCTATTCTATCGCTGATGCAACCAACACCGGGAGAAGTAGCCTGGGACATTGGTGCAGGTTGTGGCAGTGTCAGTGTCGAATGGGCTCGTTGGAATTCAGGTGGGCACATTTATGCAATCGAATCCTCGCAGACAAGAATCAACCATATCAAAATTAACGAAGATCGCTTTGGCACCACACAAAATTTAAATATTGTCGAAGGCAACGCACCAGAATGCTGCACTAGCTTACCGCAGCCAGATTGCATATTCATCGGTGGTAGCAATGGGCTAGCAGCCATGCTCGATTACGCTTGGCAACAACTCAAACCCGGTGGCAAACTGGTGGCCTCGGCGGTGACTGAAGACAGCCGAGATGCACTCATCACCTTTATGTCAAATAAACCAGGTTTCGAGCAAGTTGATATTCAAATAACCAAAAGTTTACCCGACAGTTTAGAGTTACGAACACTAAGCCCAGTCCAAATAGCGAAATGCATAAAACCTTAGAATCAGATATCAATGACATGACTAACCCAAATACTCAAACCACTGGCACGTTTTACGGCGTCGGCGTCGGACCAGGCGACCCAGAGCTATTGACAATAAAAGCCCATCGCTTAATTCAACAAGCGGATTTAGTCACCTATTTGAGTAGCGAGAGTGGTAACGCGATGGCGCGAACCATCAGTTCAGCAAGCCTGAATAAAGCCTCGAATCCATTGCAACAGGAACATGCCATCGTCATGCCGATGAATGAAAATCGTGACAACATTAATTTGGTATACGATGAAGCGGCGAAAATCATTGCTAATCACCTCGACGATGGCAAGGACGTTGTATTTCTATGCTTAGGCGACCCTTTCTTTTTTGGCTCGTTCGCTTATTTACACGATCGATTAAATGATCAGTACCCGGTTAAAACCATTCCAGGTGTCACTGCAATCAATGCATCAGTCGCGCTCACCGGGCGGCCTATCGGTTTGCTGGCAGAAAATAGTGCGGTGATTTCAGGCCGTCGAGGTGACGATGATATTCTCCAAACCCTAAAGCAATTCGACAATATCGCCATTATGAAACCAGGCAGACGTCGCCCAGATTTATTACGATTAATTGAGCAAGCAGGACGCAGTAGCGACAGCTGTTATATCGAATATGCTGGCCAGCCAAACCAGAAGATTGTGTATGACATCAACACGCTCGACGACGCAGTAACAGGCCCCTATTTTTCATTATTTCTGGTTAGCAAGTCACGGAATTACAGCCCTGGCAAATGAACCAACCGTTTAAAAAGAGCTGAGGCCAAGTCTTTCCAAATCACATTTCAATGTTTTTTACAATTTCGTTAATTACAGTTTAATGCTTATCGTAGTGTTCACCGATCCCCTTTAATCTATATACTCGACCGATAGGTAGCCTCTCTGCAGACCTTCTCTCGATGTGATGTGATAAATCGCACCTGCGTATTTTAGTTTTTGTGGTCTAGACATCAGAGGAATTCAGCGTTATTAATGCAATTTAGAAAGTCCCCGATTTTTCTTTCGATATTTATGTGGATTAGCCTTAACAGGTCAGAAAGTGATAACAATAAAGGCATTTTATCAACGCTTTACACCTTATCTTTTTCCTTATACTCCTTAAAAGCTACTAAGATTCATTAAAATACCGCAATAGCCTTATTCGATGTAATATTTTCACACCCCCTTGACCTTCCAGCAACTGGAAGCATTATGATGAGGATAATCTAGAACAATAGGTACCATCATGGAAAACGAAAAAACACTCACCTTCGGCGTGCGGGATATGAGCTGCGCTTCTTGTGTTGGTCGTGTGGAAAAAGTGCTAAAGGTTGTGTCTGGAGTAAAACAGGCTCAGGTAAACCTTACTGCAGAAACGGCCACTATCAGTGTTAATGAGTCATTTAAGGCTAATGACGTAATCGTTGCACTGGACACTGCTGGCTATCCTGCTGAACTGCAAACCTATCGCTTAAGCATCGAAAATATGTCCTGCGCGTCTTGTGTTGGCCGTGTTGAGCACGCCTTAGAAATCGTTACTGGTATAGCTTTTGTTGTCGTTAATCTAGCAAAAGAGGAGGCGATTGTTCACGTTATCGGAACATCTGTTTCACTTGCTGACATTAGTCGAACGGCTAGCGCGGCGGGCTATCCAGCGACTCTTGTTACCGATCAGGTTACAGCAGCATCGACGACAAAACGAAAGGCTGATGAGGCGACTCAACTGCGACGCATGACACTGGTTGCTACAATCCTGACCTTGCCTGTTTTTATGCTTGAAATGGGTAGTCATATGGTTCCCGCCATTCATGACTTAATCATGAACACGATAGGTATGGAAGCCAATTGGGTTATTCAGTTTGTTCTAACAACCATTGTTTTGGCTTGGCCCGGGCGACAATTCTATCTTAAAGGTTTCCCAGCGCTCTTCAAAAGCGCGCCCGACATGAATTCACTGGTCGCACTTGGGTCGTCGGCCGCCTTTGGTTTCTCCTCAGTGGCGCTGTTTGCACCAACTCTTTTACCTGAGGGTACACGCGTGGTCTATTTTGAAGCAGCAGCAGTCATTGTGACACTTATTCTTTTGGGACGTTTTCTTGAAGCTCGTGCAAAAGGGCGTACCGGCCAGGCTATTCGCAATCTCGTTGGCCTGAGGCCTCAGACAGCTCAGGTGGAGTGCAATGGCAAACTGATCGAGATAGCGGTTGACGATATCGTCGCTGGTGATCTCATCCAGGTGCGCCCAGGCGAAAAAATAGCTGTTGATGGGGTTGTCATCAAAGGGTTGTCTTATGTCGATGAAAGTATGATTACAGGTGAGCCTATTCCAGTAGGAAAATCGACTGATACAGAGGTCGTGGGCGGCACTGTCAACGGCACTGGCACACTGACTTTCCGTGCCACCAAAGTGGGTGGTGATACCATGTTGTCGCAAATTATCCGAATGGTCGAAGAGGCGCAGGGGGCTAAATTGCCAATACAGGATTTGGTCAATCGCATAACACTCTGGTTCGTACCAGCAGTCATGGGGGTTGCCTTGGTCACTTTTCTGACTTGGTTGTTGGTTGGTCCTGATCCTGCCCTTAGCTTTGCGCTGGTGGCGGGCGTTGCCGTTTTGATTATCGCCTGTCCTTGCGCAATGGGATTGGCCACGCCGACGTCCATTATGGTAGGCACTGGCCGCGCCGCAGAGCTTGGCGTGCTGTTTCGGCGTGGTGATGCGCTGCAAGGCCTGAGTAATGTAAAGACGATTGCTTTGGATAAGACCGGCACGCTGACTGAGGGCCGCCCTGAGCTAACCGATTTGACAATAACGAAGGGGTTTGAAGAATCCGATGTCTTGCGCCTTGTCGCTTCTGTCGAAGCCATGTCAGAGCACCCAATTGCAGCGGCCATTGTTCGACGCGCAGAGCGGGATGGTTTGTCGCTGGCGTCGGTTGAAAATTTCAGTTCTATTACAGGTTACGGTGCCAATGCCGTCGTTGAAGGTCACAATATTCTAGTGGGTGCTGACCGACTAATGATCCGCGAAGACATCGGCCTTGATGAAGTACGTAGCGCAGGTGATCGTCTGGGGCAAGAGGGTAAAACACCTCTTTATGTTGCAATCGACGGGCAACTTGCGGCGATTATTGCTGTATCAGACCCGATTAAATCCAACACAGCAGAGGCGATTGCTGCCTTACATGAGTTGGGTATTGAGGTTACCATGATTACGGGCGATAACAAAGGCACTGCGAACGCGATTGCAGCAAAGTTAGGCATCGACACGGTTATTGCTGAAGTGCTGCCTGAAGGCAAAGTAACCGCTATCGAAAAACTACAGGTTGGCGAGCGAAAGGTTGCTTTTGTTGGCGACGGCATTAACGATGCGCCCGCACTCGCTATTGCAAATGTCGGCATCGCGATCGGTACCGGTACTGATGTGGCAATCGAAGCGGCAGATGTCGTGCTAATGTCTGGCGACTTGAGAGGTGTGGTGAACGCCCTGCACCTCAGCCAGTTGACAATGCGCAACATTCGTCAGAACCTGTTATGGGCATTTGGTTACAACGCTTTGCTTATTCCGGTCGCTGCTGGCGTGTTCTATCCCGTGTTTGGGTTGATGCTGTCACCGGCTCTTGCTGCTGGAGCAATGGCGCTTTCAAGCGTGTTCGTGCTGTCTAATGCGCTTCGCCTGCGCTGGATAGCCCCAGCGATCACTCCAACGCTTGAGAAATCTCAATCAAGTGTCAGTTCAGCTCCTGGCGTTGTGCCGACAGCGGCTAAATAGGGGTTCTCTTAATAGGAATTGGTTAAATAGGAACTTTCAGATGAATATAGGAGACGTATCTAAACAAGCGGGTTTGCCGCCCAAGACCATCCGCTACTACGAGGATATTGGGCTGGTGACGCCCCTGCGAGACACCAATGGTTATCGCAATTTTCGCGATAGCGATAGGCACAAACTAGCATTTTTAGGTCGCGCTCGTGCCTTGGGATTTACCATAGAGGATTGTCGAAACCTCTTGGCACTCTGGGATGATCAGGCTCGAGCCAGTTCTGATGTGCGGGCGATAGCAAAACAGCATCTGTCGCTAATCGAAAGCAAGATAGCGGATCTACAAGCTATTCAGAAGACACTTACCCATTTGGTGCATGAATGCGCTGGTGATGACCGTCCAGATTGCCCTATCTTGGATACCTTGGAAAAATTTTCGATGCCATAATGGAACCAATATCCAGCTCTGCGCTAGTAAATATGTTGTTTACGCACACAACAAATACGCTAACAAATCACAAAGGAGTTAAATGAATTCGATATAAAATGAGACGATTCTCCTTAGCCATCACTTTTTTGTACTTTATTTCCCTACACTTTACCTTTAAATTAACTAGCTAAATTACTCACATATAACTCGATGAACCTGACATCAAGACCCACCCATATTTTCAGCCTCACTGACGAGGGTGCTCTAATTGCGAGCAAACTGCTTGAGCTTATTCCGCAAGCAGTTCATCACCATCGGCCAAAGCCCTTTATTGAGACTGCCCAACAATCGTTTAAACAAGGTCACTCGTGTATTTTCATTTGCTCGACTGGGATTGTTATTCGTGCGCTTGCGCAGGTAATTATTGATAAGTATCAAGACCCACCGATCATTGTAATGGACGAGGCAGGTGAATTTGTGATCCCGTTGCTCTCCGGCCACGAAGGTGGTGCGAGTGCTTTGGCTTATCGTATTGCACAGGCAATTGATGCTCAATGTGTTAGTACATCGGCCACCGATTACAGTCGTCCAATTTATACGCTCGGCATGGGCTGTGATCGTGGTTGCCCTGTTGATTTGCTGCGCCAACTCTACCAACAAGTTTGTGACGACTTAGGCCCAGATATTAATTTGACAGCTTTCGCTAGTATTGACCTGAAAGCTGACGAGGTTGGTTTGCTCGAATTGGCAAATCAAATCGGGCTGGCTTTGCAGACCTATCCAGCCAAATCACTCAGAGTGGTTGAAGACCAGCTCAGTGTTAAGTCTGATATTGTATTCAAAGAGGTCGGTTGTTTCGGTGTTGCCGAAGCTGCAGCCTTGTGTTCAGCCAGTGTATTAACTGGCCAACCTGCTGAGTTGATAATCACCAAACGAAAAAACGCTCGCGCGACTATTTCTGTCGCTCGCAGCTATGCCCTTTGAGCCCGAAAACACGTAGAATCCGTGACTAATTTGCGACCTTGCTCCTTGACCTTAAATGCTTGACCTTCATTTTAGGTCTGAATTATTGGTCTAAATTTTCAATCTTAATTTTAATCAATCTGCTATCTATATGACCCAATTATTTCTGGTCAGCGCCGGTCCAGGCGATGCCAAACTAGTAACTCCAAAATCCGCCAGTGCGATTAATGCTGCCAGCGACATTGTGGCCTATGGCCTTTATATTGATTTACTGGGCGATATTTGCGAGGGTAAAACTCACCATGAACTGCCGTTGGGTGAAGAAATTGGGCGTGCTCGATTAGCGCTCGATTTAGCTGCATCGGGTAAAACTACTGCCCTAGTCTCGAGTGGAGACATTGGCATCTATGCGATGGCAACGCTGGTTTTTGAACTACTCGATAATCAACTGGCTGGTAAAGAAAACAGCCCCGAATGGCTTGATGTCGACATTCAGGTCATTCCTGGTATCAGCGCTATGCAGGCAAATTCGAGTGCGGTTGGTGCATTGCTCGGCCATGATTTCTGCACCGTATCGCTGTCTGATTTACTCACCCCTTGGGAGACTATCGTCAAGCGTGTCCATAGTGCTGGCAGCGGCGATTTCGTCATCAGCTTTTACAACCCAGTATCGATCAAACGAAACTGGCAGTTAAACACCGCGCGCGATATCCTGCTCGAATATCGACCGGGCTCGACACCCGTTGTGTTAGGCAGAAACTTAACCCGCGAAGATCACAGCACCAATATCATTACGCTAGATCGACTCGACGCCAAAGATGTCGACATGTTTACCTGTGTTTCGGTTGGTAATAGTGAATCGAAACATATCGTGAATGGCGATACACACTGGGTTTATACCCCTCGTGGCTATTCTAAAAAATTAAACTAACTTGAATACTAATCTATGACTGTTTACTTTATTGGAGCCGGACCCGGCGACCCGGATTTAATTACCCTGAAGGGCATGCGCCTCATTCAGAATTGCCCAGTTATTCTTTATGCTGGCTCTTTGGTGCCTATCGAGATTCTCGACTTTGCTGCTGACGATGCCATTATCGAAGACACCGCATCCAAACATCTCGATGAAATTATCACGAGAATCGAAATTGCTCACGGCAATAACCAGGACGTTGCTCGCGTTCATTCGGGTGACCCTTCGATTTATGGTGCGATTGGCGAACAAATGCGTCGACTCGATGATTTAAATATCGACTACGAAGTCATTCCTGGCGTCACCGCTGCGAGTGCCTCAGCAGCCATGCTCAAACGTGAATTCACCTTGTCAGGTGTCACTCAAACCGTTATCTATACGCGCTATGGTTCTAAAACACCAATGCCTGAAAAAGAAAATCTGGATGCCCTTGCCAGACATGGTGCGACGCTGGCGATTCATTTAGGTGTGAGCCATATTCATAAAATTGTCAAAGAACTCGAGCCACACTATGGTGCCGATTGCCCAGTTGCTGTGTGCTATCGTACTGGCTGGCCAGATCAGGATCACGTTACCGGTACGCTGGCTGATATCGTACCAAAAGTCCGTGCTAAAAAAATCACCCGAACAGCACTTATTTTGGTCGGGCATGTTTTAGACCCAGCTTCATTTAGTGACTCATTTTTATACAGCGAAGATAAGGCGCATCTTTATCGCCCTAAAGTTAAACCGCAAGCTCCCAGACAGGTAAAACGTTCATGAAAACTGACCAGAATTTAGGCCAAGACTTAAAAAAAATACCCGCCACTATCATTACAGGTTTTCTAGGTAGCGGCAAAACAACACTGCTTTCAAATATTATCAAACAGGCTAACGGCAAACGCATTGCGGTAATCGTAAACGAATTTGGCGAGCTTGATATTGACGCCGATTTGCTACGTAGCTGTCCAATCGATTGTGAAGACGGGTCTGAATCGGATAGCGCAACCTCGACTCAAAACGGCATTCCAGAAGATGGCATTTACGAACTGGCCAATGGCTGTATTTGTTGCACCGTCGAAGAAGAATTTCTACCGGTGATGAAACAACTAGTCGCTCGCCGTGGTGATATCGACCATATCCTTATAGAAACGTCTGGCTTAGCGTTACCAAAGCCTTTAGTGCAAGCATTTAACTGGCCAGAAATTAAACAGCATTGCACGGTTGATTCGGTTATTACCGTGATTGATGGCCCAGCCATTGCCGATGGCCGCATCGCCCATGACCCGCAACAAGTCGAAGCACAGCGCAACGCCGATGAAAGCCTCGATCACGACCCATCGTTATGCGAACTGCTTGAAGACCAATTGGGCTCTGCCGATATGGTGATCATCAGTAAAGCCGACATGCTTGATGAAGTTCAACTAAGCAACATCCGACAGCAGGTCAGTGAGCGCGTAAAGCCACAGGTTAAAATGCTCGAAGTGGCTAACGGTCAAATTCAAAGCGACCTGATTATGGGGCTTGAGTTTGCATCGGAAGATGGCATTGAAGCAGTACACACCCACCACGACCATCATCACGATCACGAAGAAGATCACCACCACGCCCATGATCATTTCAACTCAGTATCGATCACACTCGACGAAGTCGATTCTGATAAACTAGTCGCCATCGTCGATGGTTTGATCGCAGTTAATACTATTTATCGAGTGAAGGGTTTTCTTGCCCTACCCAGTAAACCCATGCGTCAGGTATTACAAGGCGTTGGTGAAAGGTTGGAGCGATACTTCGACCGCGTCTGGGGCAGTGATGAGGTACGTCAAACCAAACTTGTTTTCATTGGTAAAGACCT